>JAGOJA010000042.1 GCA_017995345.1 Flavobacterium sp. | reverse complement strand
TTATTTTTAATCGAGTTTATTTTTTATGTAATATTTTCCATCTAAATCTTCATCAAAATCATCAACTTTAATTGGTTTTGGTTTTGGTTTATTTGCAATAGCTTTCTTCTTCCACATTTCGAATTTTTCAGCAGGCATCTTCTTTTTCATGATCTCAAGAATCTCTTTTTCTGCCAGACCAAATTCTTTTTTTATGGTTTCAAAAGGGTTTTTTTCTTCTAAAGCCATTGTAACAAGTTTTTCTGTTTGTTCCCAGTTCAATTCTTTACGGTTACTCTTTTTCATCACGAGAAAATTAATTCTAATAAGTTGTTAATGATTAATAAATTACACTTCTAATTTAATACCAATATTAAGAAAAAAAGTAATTGGATTTTCTCAAAAGGTCATTTTTTTTATACTTTTTACTTGTTTTCTTTTAATGGTGGTTTTTGAAAGGGTATTTTTAATAAATTTAATATTTGATTGTGCTCTTTGGGATCTGGATAGGTGTCGATGCCGTAGATGATTTCTTCTTTTGGAAGAGTCATAAAAGTTCCAAATAATCGATCCCAGATTGAAAATATGTTCCCATAATTACTATCGGTGTAGGGCAGAGCATGATGGTGGTGTACTTTGTGCATGTCTGGCGATACGATAAAATAGCTCAAAAGAGTATCTACTTTTTTTGGAAGAGAAATGTTGGCGTGATTGAATTGCGTTGCCACAACAGATAGTGTTTGGTATAGGAAAACCATCCACATGGGACTTCCAATGATTAAAACACCCATTGTCGTAAAGGCAAACCGGATTACACTTTCTCCTGGATGATGCCTGTTTGCTGATGTGGTGTCAATCCAATTATCAGTATGATGGATCAAATGAAAACGCCATAAGAATTTGATTCGATGCTCCACTAGATGAACTAAATAGGCGCCAATTAAATCCAATAAAAGCAATCCGACCAATGCATAAAGCCACAAAGGCATTTCAGGCAGCCATTGTAAAATCCCAAAATTGTTGGCAATTGTCCAATCGGCTGATTGTAATAAAATAAACGCCAAAAAAAAGTTAACCAAAACGGTAGTGAAAGTCATGAAGAGATTAATACCTGCATGATGCCATTTTTTGTACGTGAAATTAAAAAGAGGAAATGCATTTTCGATTAACCAAAAAAAAGTAATTCCACCTACAAGAATTAAACTTCGGTGTGAAGATGGAATGGTAGAAAAATAAGTGACAATAGCATCCATGATTTGTGCATTTATTCCAAATCTAATACATTTTTTTGGAAAACATCTATTTGATTACTCGAAAAGTACCATTTATTCTGGGGCCAACAGCTTTTGTTGTTTTTGGAATTTGATGTTTCCAGAAATGCTGAGTTGTTCCCTTCATGAGTAATAAACTGCCGTGTTCCAAAACGATGCTTTTCTTTAAATCTTTGTCTAAATTATGTTTGAGTTGAAACATTCGTTCCGCACCAAAACTTAATGAAGCAATCACAGGATTTATTCCTAATTCGTTTTCGTTGTCTGAATGCCAGCCGTTGCTGTCTTTTCCGTCGCGATACTGATTGAGTAAAACAGTTGTGAAATTGGTGTCAGTGACCTTTTCGATTGCCGTTTTTAACTTTTGCAAAAGCAAACTCCAGGGATGTGGTTGCATGGTAATGTTCGAATACGAATAGGATTTTCCTTCATTTCCAAACAAAGCAGTCAAACGAGGTTGTGGATGAATTTTCCCGTAAACCCGAATTTCATCTTGCTGCCATGGAATTTCTTGTGCTAATGAAGCAAAAATAATATCCGCCGCCTGCTTGTCAAAAAACTGAGGATAATAGATAATATCGGCATCTGGCAAGTCTAGAAATATTGGGTCTGATGCGGATTCAAAAAGAGATTTCACTGTTTTACGTATATTGGTAGGCCCAGTAAATAAGGATTAATTGTAAAGGCATTCGCAAAAGCAAAACCCATTTTGGTAAACCCATTCTTGCTTTTTCGTCGAAATACATATAGAGATGCGTAGGGAAAACAGCAACCAATAAGGCTATAATTCCCCAAGCAGCATAGCTTGAAAGTAGCGGAAAACACAGACCAATTCCCAAAAGTATTTCGGCTAAACCACTGATGTGATTTAATAATTTTGGATTTGGAAAATAGGGTGGAATGATTTTTAGGTACAGTCTCGGATTTCTGAAATGATTTATTCCTGCAATAAAGTAAACAAATGCCATCACATATAAATGCCAAGGTAAATTCATAATAAAGTATTTTGTTACGAATCTATAAAAAATTTAATGAAATAAGCGCAAATATCTTTTAAATAGAGATTAAGCTGTTTTCTTAACATTTACATTCATAATCACAATCGCCAAGATGATTAAAATAATCCCAATCCATTGAATAAAAATCACTTTTTCGCCCAAAAGAACGTAGGCCATCAGTACTGACACAGGAAGTTCTAGCGCCGAAACAATACTTCCTAGTCCAATTCCTGTCAGAGGGAAGCCAGCATTGAATAATAATGGCGGAATTATTGTCCCAAAAAGAGCCAGTACGATTCCCCATTTCATGAAAATCTCAAAATTGAAAGGGGTGTTTTGCGTTGCAATTGCAAACCCAGTTACGATAACAGCACCTCCAAGTAGCATATATAAACTACGTTGTGCTGAGGAAATATGTGTTGCCACACGATTAGCTGTAAACATGGTTGTGGTAAAGGAAGCTGCTGCCAAAAGTCCTAAGGCAATACCGCGCCAGTCGAGTGCTACTTTGCTCTGAATAAGATTTGTGGCCAGTGCGGTTCCAAATAAGACAATAAGAACCGATATGATTTTTTGAGTGGAAGGTCTTTTCTTTTCTAAAATCATTTCGAATAGAACGCCCATCCAAACGGTTTGCATCAATAAAACAATAGCAATAGAAACGGGAATGTATTTCACGGCTAAATAATAAAAAATACTGGTCATTCCTAGTGAAGTTCCCGCCAGCACTAATTGAGAAATGTTTTTCGTGGATGCTTTTGCAACGTCATTTCCTTTTTTAGATTTTTGGAACATAGTAATAAGCAGCATTCCTGTAATTCCATATACAAATTGAGCAATGGTAACTTCGGGCGTGGTAAAACCTTCGCCGTAGGCTATTTTTACAAAAGTAGCCAGCATCCCATAACTCGTGGCGCCAAGGCCTACTAAAAAAACTCCTTTTAATACACTATTTTTTATCATTTTTTTCAATTTTCAAAAGCGGGCAAAGATAGGGTATTTGTGCTGAAACTTTCCAGATTATAGGATTGGTTTAAAACAATCCGTTCAGCAATGATGCTTTTAATCTGGAATCCCAATTTCAAGCTAATCTTTAATCACTGAAAATGGACAAAGAGTTTAAAATTCAGTAATCCAATCAAATTTGTTTTTAATGATTTGGTTTTTGAATTCTTCAAGATAGGTCAAATAGGCACTAGCAACAGGAGATAGATTTTTATTTTTTTGCCAAATTAAGTTCCATGTCGATTGTATTGGAAAGCCTTGAACAGGGATAATTTGAAGACTACCGTTTTTTAAATCATTTTTGATTCCAATAAGTGGCATTATCGAACAACCTAATCCTGCAATTACAGCCTGTTTTATCGCTTCATTACCGGTTAGCTCTATCTTTTTTTGCACCTTTAGGTTGTTGGTCAATATAAACTGTTCCATGGTTTGGCGGGTTCCTGAGCCAGGTTCTCTGGATATGATAGGGATGGTTTCGAGTATGGATTTATTGTAAATTTTTTCAGGGAATTCGATTTCAGAATTAGCGACCAGAAACAAACTATTTGGCATTAGTTCAATACGGTTGACTTTTATGGTTTCGGGTAGTATGGAAACTAGGGAGAAATCGACTTCATTATTTTCGAGACTTTTAATCACTTTAGACTTATTTGTTACTTCGAGTACTAATTCAACATCGGGATTTTTCTTTAAGAAATCCGAAAGAAAATAGGGCATGACGTATTTGCCAGTAGAAACAATCGAAATTTTGAGACGCCCCGCCAATTTTCCTTGATAGGCTCGCATCTTGTAATTGATTGCATGTACTTCATTGCTTATTTTTTCGGCTGCGAGAGCTATTTCTTTTCCAAAATCAGTGACATATAATTTTCTTCCGATAATCTCTGTTAGCGGAATTTCAAATTGATCCTGAAAATTTTTCAACTGTATTGAAACTGCTGGTTGGGTTAAATGAAGTTCTTCTGCCGCTTTGGTTATGCTCTCGCATTGGGTGACTTTGAGAAAAACATGCAATTGATGTAAAGTATAATTCATAAAATATTTTTATGCTATTCATTGCAAATATAAATAAAAATTAATGAATAATTATTTTCAATTTTGCGGTCTAAATGTATCAATTGGTAACTGTCAGCAAAAATCCTTTTAAATTCATTAGTCCTACGAAATCAGTTCCTGCGTCAAATTACTTGGGTCTAATTTGCCGATGATTTTAGGAGCAGGTTCTTGCGGACGAGGTTTTATGTCCAAAAATGAGTTTTGATGAAGCAGCCTCGCAGTTGTATGTTGCGCTTCACGAGCCAGATGCAGTAGATTTATGGGTGATAATTATCTAAAAATACCCGATATAGGATTGAGAAATGTTAGTAATAACAGATTACAAAGAGCTTGTAAGAAATAGTAATTAGTTTTAAAATAGTACAAAAAATGAATTTAGATTTACTGATAGAAAATGTTACAAACCCTGCTTTATTATTTTTTTTATTGGGAATTATTGCCGTCTATCTCAAAAGTGATTTAGAAATACCCAATAATACGTCTAAATTTATTTCGTTGTACTTGCTTTTTTCTATCGGGTTTAAAGGGGGGCAGGAATTGTCTCACAGTCAATTTTCCTTAGATATAATTTGGTCAGTGCTCTTTGGGATTGCAATTTCGATATTAATTCCAATTTATGCCTTTTTTATACTGAAGCGAAAATTCAGTATCGATAATGCGGGCGCTATTGCGGCTGCTTATGGCTCTGTAAGTGCAGTAACTTTTGTAACGGCGGTTTCTTTTTTAGAAATGCAAAGTTATACTTTTAGTGGTCACATGGTTGCTGTTATGGCCTTGATGGAAGCACCAGCAATTATAATTGGAGTTCTCTTGATTCAAATGTTTAACAAAGATAAATCGGGGCCTTCTAAAATCGGGCCAATTGTAAAACATTCTCTTACCAATGGGAGTGTGTTGCTAATTATTGGAAGTTTATTAATTGGTTTTTTGGCAAGTGATAAAGCCGCTTTAGGAATCAAGCCTTTTACAACTGATATTTTCAAAGGTTTTTTGGCCATCTTTTTATTAGATATGGGGATTGTTAGTGGTAGGAAATTGGGTGATTTCTTTAAAAGTGGGTGGTTTAGCTTCTTTTTTGCTATAATTGTTCCGTTAATTAATGGTTCTTTCGTTGCTTATATGAGTCAGCTGATTACAAATGATGTTGGTGACCGTTTCATTTTTGCGGTTTTGGCGGCAAGCGCTTCTTATATTGCAGTTCCAGCTGCGATGAAAATTGCAGTTCCTAAAGCGAATCCAGGTATTTTTTTGCCAATGGCCTTGGCGGTAACTTTTCCTTTTAATATCACTTTTGGAATGCCAATTTACTTGTCGGTTATTCTAATGAAGTAGTTGTGGATTGCTTAGTTCGGGCTAAAGTATAGAATTACACTGCAAAGCTAAATTCACAAAAAGAATTCTCATCAAAATGATTAGATTTGAATACACTCTAACTCACAAACACGGAATTTAATTGACATTGTTTTCGAACTAAAAAAATACGCTTTAGACAAATAGGAAACTTTGTTTTATGGATATATGTTCTGAAAATTAAAGCTGCGTTTTAAAATTTGTTGGTTTTCTGTAACGTTTTGTTTTATAGTGCTACTAAAATAGTAACACAAATAGAAATAATGAAAAAGAATTATTTATTGAGTATGTTTTTTTTAGGTGCGGTATGCATACTCACGGCGCAAGAAACACCCAAACAATCAGTAGAATTGAATGAAGTTGCGATTGTAAAAGTTAAGAAAGCAATAGAACAAAAGGCAGATAGAACGATATTTGATTTTGCTGGTCAACCTAGTTTAAATACTGGTTCCGTATTAGAAGGGATTAAAAAATTGCCTGGACTTATCGCATCGGATGTGGCAGGAATGATGTATCAAGGAAAGCAGTTGGATGTTTTTATGGACGGAAGACCGCTTAACATTACCACCAATGAACTGAATTCCTTTCTAGAAGGAATGCCTGCGAATGCAATTGAGAAAATCGAAATCATAACACAGCCAGGTGCTGAGTTTCCAGCGACTTCTGGCGGTGCAATTATGAATATCATAACTAATGTAAATGCTAAAAAGTACTTAAGTGCTACTTATACGAATAGTACTAATTTTACGAGTTATGACCATTTGCGATGGCGAATTAATAATAGTTTGCTGTTGAGCGCTAAGAATAAATATTTTGGGTGGCAATTGAATGTTGGCCAAAATTATAGAGAAAGTGCCATGTGGACTTCATTGACTAAAATAGAAAACAATTCAACTTCTTTGGTTTCGGCTACGAATGCAGATCGTATTGGGCGAACTAATTTTGTGAAATCCGCATTGACGTTTGATGTCGGTGACGACCGCTTGTTGTTTAATTATGATATAAACTACAGCAATAATAATAGCAATACATTAGGGAATGGCCCAGGCTTCAGTACCAACGACGATTCGTTTACTGATGCTTTGCGTCAGGATTTTGTGGTTACTTTTCAAAAGAAGTTTGATGACAGAGCCAAAAAATTAGATTTTAAATTTAATTATAACAGCAATCAAAATGATTTTGTACTGAATTCAAGAATCAATAATGCTTCCGTTTTAGACAATACTTCAAACCAGCAATTGTTCAACGCTAAATTTGATTATTCACAACCCATTACTTTTTCTGATGAAGGAAAATTAAGTTTTGGAGGTTTGTACGAGGCGCTTCTTTTTGAAACCCAAAACATGAATGTTGTCAATCTGGATTATCAGCGAAAAACAACAGCAGCGTATGGAGAGCTACAGTCTAAATTTGATAAGTTCAATTTTATTGTAGGTGGTAGAGCTGAGGATTACAATATTACTGGTAAAACCAATACAGCCGATTTAATTCCGTTTAAACAATTTCGTTTTTTTCCAAATGCAAGTGCCCAATATAACTTCAGTAATTCAGTTTATTTTAATGTGAATTACAACAAGAAAATAAGCTTGCCGAGTACTTCTGCTTTAAATCCAAACAACACAAATTATCAAAATCCAAATGTAGATTACTCAGGAAATCCTAATTTGCAACCTACCATTTTTGATAATTATGAAGTGAAATTAAGTGCTTTTGATTATGCTTTTATTGGATATAATGTGAGTTCAGCCCAAAATCAAGTGATCAATCGAGTACTGCTAACTAATAATGTTGTTGTAAATACAAGCGTCAATGTACCGCAAATCAAAGTCCATAATTTTAATATTGGAATGCCTATTCCGTATATGTTGTTTACCAAAGGACTTGCCGAAACAATGAAAATGAACGTTAATCCTGACTCTATGAATTTTTTGTATGTCTATACAGCGTATCAATATCATCAAATTCCAGCAATTAATACTAATGGTTTTTGGATGTTTAATTTAATGTCTCAAATTGTATTGCCAAAAGACATCAAGTTTGTGATGAACTATAATTATATGTTTCCTAATGGGAATTATTTTTATTTTATTGTAGAGAAGCCTATGAGAAATGCACTAGATTTAACCTTTTCTAAAAAGTTTTTCAAAGGACAAGTCTCAGTTTCCATAAGTGCAGATGACATTTTAAATTCGAATCGTACCGTAGTTAGTTCTTATAATACACCGTTATTGTTGTCAATTAAAAATGACTCACGCCGATTTGGCCTCAGTGTCAATTATAAAATTCCAACTAAAAATAGATTTGCTAAAGAAGATCCTAATTTGTTAAATAAAGAAAAGAAAGAAGAGGGTGCAGGAAATCTGAATCAGTAATGATTGTGTTTTTTATTTCTGGATAATTTAAAAAACCCAACGGGCAAGTTTACGCTTGCCCGTTGGGTTTTTGTCTAAATTGCTATTGCGAAATTTCAATTGGGGTCTGTTTCAACAATTAATTGGTGCTATTTTTTACAACTCTTTTTTTGCAATTTTTAATTGCAGATTTCCTTTGTTGATGCTCTGTGTGTATGGGTGCAAGTCGTAATCGTTGCGTAAAAAAAATAATATTTGAGCGCGGGTATTTTCCATATTTATGATTTTATTAGGTAAAATTTCTAAATGTCGTGTAAGCCGACAGTATCCAAATTCTATACAGTTCTGTTTTTAGGGGTGCTTACATTAATACCAAATGAGAAAATAATCTCAGCCATATTTTATAGATAATTTTTGTCTGTTATGGGTCACCCTAAAATGAGTTAGAACGTTCGTGTCGTAACGGTTGGTTGTTTTCTCTTTGTCAATTTTGTTGTTTTGTTGGGAAAAATTCGTTGAAGTCAAACCCTTGTAAGTATGAAATTTTCCATACGCCATTTTCTTTTATAGCCTTTACTTTATATTCAAATTTGTCGCCCCAAGACCAATTGTAAGTTGCTGTATTGTTATTTATTATTACATTTTTTAATGCTATTTTCCCCCAATAATTATCAGGATTGTCCTGGCAATTACACCAAGGATTTGCATCATTTCCATACGGTGGAAGTTCACCCACATAGTACACAAATGATTTATTCACCATCTTTTCGTCAATTGTCAAAGCAATATTATTATAGTTTTGAATGAAATAGTCGGTAAAAAAATCGGTTTCTTTAAGTTCATTTAGCCTTTGTTTATGTCGTGCTAAATCAATTCTTGTGTAAATGAGATCATCTTTCTCCTTTTTTATTGGGTCAAAATCAACCTGTGAGCTTTTTGTTTCATTCCATTTGTACAGTTCTTTTGTTAGTTTTTCAAGTTCGGCTGCGTCATTTGTCAAATTTGATTGGTTTTGCTCTTTGAATGTTTTAGATACATTCTTCGTTGCTTTTTCTTTGCAAGCAAAAAACGAAAGAGTCAATAGTAAAGTTGTTAATTTAAGGTATTTCATGTTTTAAATTTTCTACTGTGTGGGCTTGTTTGGGTATCGCTCTAAAATGCCGAACACCATCAGTTCGTGAAAAAAAACTCGATTATTTCAAACAAATATAATAAAAGCATTATAAAACAGAATTTTAGTATGTTTAATGATGCAACACATCACGGAAGTTCCACCTAATCAAATGACTTTTTTTTGAGTTTAGAAAACACTATTTCTATCATTAATCCATTCTCTCATCGCTATTTAACTGCGATAAATATATCAACTTCTGCATTTTCTGGGTTTAATGATTTTTCGCCATACACTTCAAAGTCAGCTGTAAAAGCTCTTTCTAAATCTGAATTCCAAATTTTGGTCCACTCGTCAAAAACCACACCTTGTAAAATATTTCCCTTCACAATATATCTAGTGTAAGTTGCTTCTTCAAATGTTTTACCAATCATTCCAATTGGGATTGTGTCTAAATTTCTAACTTTACAACCTAAAATTGTTGTGTACGGTTTTGTGTGGTCTTTTTCGTATTCTGTGTAAATGCAATAAATTGAATTGTCAATTTTGTTGGGAATTTGTTCTGCAATTTCTTCCGTCATAAATTTATTCCATAATGCTGGAATGTCTTGACTTGCTTGTCCATTTTCGTTTGTAGTTCTAACCGAAATACCGATTACGCTGAATTGTTGAATTTTTTGATTACTCATTTTTATTTTTTTTATTAGTAAGCCATAAAAATTGGTTTTTATTGCATCTGCTGCTACCACATTCACTCTAATTGTTCTTGCTTATTAAGATTTTGTTGGGTGTTTTGTTGAAGTTTCTATTATTTGATACATTGCTATTTCTAGACAATTACTTTTTGTTCTAAATTTTAAAACATCTGCGTCCATGTTTTCGGTTTTCACTTCGGGATATGCTGATTTTTATTTTATCGACAAGTTTTTTAGATTCTCAATGTTAGGCTACCATTATCTTATTTGCTTACTTATTTCAGCCATAGTTTTTGATAATTCAAAAAAATCGATGAGTAGATTGTTGACCGCATCTTCGCTTAAAACGCCTCGTTTTAGATCTTTTGGAATTTCATTTCGCTCATCCGCTATGAAATCCTTCATATATTGAGAATCATAGTACTCTTTAAGGGTTTTTAATTTATCCAAATTACTTTTTAGATCATTCATAGTCTCGTACGATTTTTCAACTATTTCAGTAAGATCGTCTAGTATATTCTCCATTTTTGTTACACGAAGTGTTAATTCACTCATAATTTTAATTGCATTTTAAGGTTAAACTTTGCTTTGTAAATTCATTAACTCTTGAATAAGTAATCAGGAACAAAATAGAAAATGTTACAATAAATAGGTTTCCAGTTTTTACCGTTGTAAATGTAATCACTCCCATTGCCCTAACTTTTTAAATAGCGTTTTTTGGCCATTGGCATTCAGCTCTAAATTTCTCAATAAAAGGTTGAATAATGTTGCTGTCAGTTAATTTTCTTGGTCTGCTAAATCAATAAAAATGCGTTTGCTTGTTTTACTGTTTTTTTAAGCGTTAATTAATTTTTCAATATCAAATTTGGTCATTTGCATAAAAGCATACATTGCTTTGGGTGCTTTTTCTGGGTCGTTCATTAATTGACCTAATATTGTAGGAACAATTTGCCATGAAACACCAAATTTATCATCAAGCCAACCGCATTTATTATAGGTTCCGCCAGCGCCAAGTTTTTCCCAATAATGGTCAATCTCTTCTTGTGTGTCGCATGTAATTACATACGAGTTGGCAGGCGAAAATTTATATTGTGGCCCGCCATTGAGAGCCATAAATTTGGTGCTGTTGAGTTCAAAAATTACAACCATCGGATTTTCAGAAACAATTTTTGAGTCCTTAAAAACGGAACAATAATAATCTGCTGCTGCTTTGGCTTGTCTGTCAAACCACAAGCAAGGAAAGAGTTTGTGAGTCATATATTATTTTTTTAGTTTTCGCACGTTTTCTACTATTCTGAATTTTACTATTCTTTTTATTAAGTTGTAAAGTATTGGTTTGTTTAACGGAAATTGAACTGAACCCTTATCTTGTTTATAATTCTACTTTAAATTTATGGTGTCCTATTGGAGTAGCATAAAAGCCAATGTGATTTTTATATTCTGCAAAGTATACTAAAGCATTTTTGTTCAGTTTAAATGTGGGTATTCCATAACTAATTGTTTCTTCAGCTTTAGGAACAATATTTTTTGAAATTATTTGTGCCTCTGTTCAACTTTGGTTTTATTGTTCGTGTTGCAGTACGCAACGAATCTAACTGTTGTGTTTTTTTTATTCCGTCAATTTTAGCGTAGTAGCTTTTTTACATTTTAGCAGATAAAAGGGATGAACATCGTCCACATCTATTATTTCAAATAGACCAGCTTTCTCAAATTCTTCTTGTATTGTAACTTTATCGTAAAAGAACATTTTTAAACCATCAAATATTTCATATCTGTCTTTCTCAATGTAATTTCCTTGACCATAAATTTGTGCTTTCTTCGTAACAACTGTAAAAACCATAAGTCCATTTTCTGAGAGTTGGTTAAAACAATCTTGGATTAGTTTTGCTCTTTCTTTTTTGTCTAACAAGTGAATTAAAGCGTAACAATATATTCCGTCATATTGATTTTTGTCAAACGGCATTTCAGTAACTGAACCGTGATAAATAACCAAATCGTTTCCGAAATGTTTTTTGGCTAAATCAATTGCAGTTTGGGAAATTTCTATTCCTGTTACAGTCATGCCAATATCTATAAAAATGGCAGCATTTCGACCATAGCCAATTCCAGGAATAAGTACATTTTTCACTTCGCGCTTCATAAAAAGCTCTTTTGTCAATACAGTAGATAGTGCAGGCTGAAAACCCCACATTTCTTGCTTTGCTTTAAATGTTTTTTCCCAAAATTCTGTCATTGCTGTGATGTTTCTGGATTTGTAGAGATTTGCTGTAAAATTGCCCATAACGCAGTTTGTCTAAAAACCCCCAAACTGCGTGCGTTTTATTAATTAGAAGCGTAAATATAAATGGTTTAGATTATAAAACCATCCTTTTTTTTTAAAAGTGATTGGCATGAAAACAAATATAAACAAACCGTAGAAGACTCTGAAAAGTGCTGTTATAGCTTCCAAAATTGAAACAGTTTTTTTAAGGTACATTTTTATTCTGATAGCTCTTATTTACAGATAAATGTTTGCAAAACTGTGCTAACGATTGTAGGACAACTGCGCGATCGGGTGGTTTTATTACTAAGTAGTAGGGTCAAAAAACTATCTTATTTTTTTGCTTAATTTTGCCATTTTGTTCGATAATTCAAACAAATCGATAAGTAAAGTTTCAACAGCATCTTCACTCAAAACGCCTCGTTTAAGATCTTGTGGGATTTCATGGCGTTTGTCTGCCATAACATCTTTCATATATTGTGACTGATAATATTTTTTTAATGTATTTAAATTTTTCAAACAATCTGCAAGTTCATTCATTGCTTTATCAGATTTTTCAACCACTATAATGAGGTCGTCTAATATGTTTTCCATTTTTGTAACACGGTCAATTGTTTTTTTCATAATTAGGTATCTATTTTTAAACTAGTAGAAAAACGGTGAAATCTGATAGCTCTTATTTACAGACAATCGTTAGCGCAGTTTTGTAAACTGTGCCCATTTCAATTAGCAACTAAAACAAATTTAATAAAACCATTTCTAATTCATTTTCTAACGCAGCATAATTTCTTGCAGAGCTGAAATAATAATCAATTTGATTTAATCGTGTAAAAATAGTTCTCAAATTTATTGCACTTATAGTGATGAAAATAAGCATCTTCGGCTGTTGTGGCTCTATGCTTTATAGCCATTTTTTTTATTGTTCGCTCACTCTAGTGGGATAACTGCGCGATGGGGATCCTAGCTGTTAGCTGTTCGTTGTTTTATTCTTGTTTAATTTTTGGATATAAAATTCTCAAGGCGTTAAAAATTGCTTGATGCGTAATTGTTGCATGATCTTCTTCTGGCAAATAATCAAAATGTACTTTCACATGTTTGCTCTTCGTGCTTTTTAGTTTCTCTGCTAATAAATTTGCATCAACCTCCATTACATGAGGGATTTCTGTTGGTGCGAGTCCTTCTTTCCCTACACCAATATAAATATCGGTATTTTCTTGAAAATTCTCTTGGTATATTTCCGATTTCCCATTTAATAGTGAACCATTGTCCCACCACAAACTTGGACTTATAATTATATATTTGTTGAAAAGTTTCGGTTTTTTTATTAAAATTTCTGTTGCTAAAAGTCCGCCTGCAGACTGCCCAATAATAGTTTTTGAATTATTGGTTTTGTATATTTTTTCAATAAACGGTTGCAATTCACTCTCAATAAAAGAAATAAAATTCGCAGATTTTCCTGAGGTAGGATCTCTCTTTTGGTTCTCTGCAATCGTTGATGGATAAGTAAAATCACGTCTTCTATCAACATTTGCAATTCCAACAAGAATTGACTTTGGAACTCTATTTATCCAAGAAAAATTGTTGAACTGAAAAAGTCCAACGACATGAATGAAATCTTCGTCAGCCGAACCATCAAGTAAATATGTGACAGGGTAATTTATACTGTCATTCGGATTGTAGCCTTGTGGAAGATATATATTTAAAATTCGTTTTTCGGATAAAACTTTTGATTGAAGTTCAATGATTTCTCCGAGAACAAAAGGTTTACTTATTTCTTGTTTTTTCTTTGTATTATTTTGTCCAACGGCAAAAGCTGAATAAAGTGTCAAAAGCAAAAATGTTACTATTTTTTTCATTTTCTTTCTTTTTTGAGTGTTCTGTATAGTGACAGCAAACGTTAGTTAGCCTAAAAACGGCTAAACGAACTGTAATTTGTTAATCAGTTAGTAAATATATGTGATTTAAATCCGATAGCTCTTATTTACAGACAATCGTTGGCGCAGTTTTGCAAATTGTGCCCATTTCAATAGGCAACTAAAGTAAATCTAATAAAACCACTTCTAATTCATTTTCTAATTCCGATAGCTCTTATTTACAGGCAATCGTTGGCGCAGTTTTGCAAACTGTGCCCATTTCAATTTGCAACTAAAATAAATCTAATAAAACCACTTCTAATTCATTTTCTAACGCAGCATAGTTTCTTGCAGAACTGAAATAATAATCTTCCGGCATCGTTACAATTTTTTCATTTACAGGATTATTATGTATGTAATCCATTTTTTGCTTTATGAATTTATTGCTGTAAATATGTTCCGCATGATAGCCGTTTTGCCAAACTTTGTACTGTTGTTCTTGTTTTAAATGTTGACACGCTTTTTTAAAATAATCCAACATCCATTCTCTTCTGCTTTCCGGTTCTTCTATAATAGTTTGAATAATTTTTTTAGAGGTATGTTTTTTAAAATCACGCATCACATCGGATAATATAAACCCGTTTATTGCTTTGCAAAGCAAATGAATATGGCTGTGCATAATACAATATCCATAGATTTCTAAGCCTTTTTGAACTTGACAATAGTGCAGTGCTTGAATAATGATTTGTTTTTGATTTAATCGTGTAAAAACATCTACCCAACCTACTGTAGTTATAGTAATAAAATAAGCATCTTCGGTTGTTGTGGCTTTATACTTTGTGGACATTTTTTGTTTTATTTGTATTGTTTGCTCATTATTTTGTGCTCATTATTGTAGGCACAGTTTACAAAACTGCGCTAACGATTGTATTATATCGGCGCGATCGGGTTGACGATGTTGCGAAATGATCCGCTAACCATTGTGGGCACAGTTTGCAAAACTGCGCTAACGATTGTGGGATTCCGGCGAGATCGGGTTGTTCTACATGAATAAATTGAAAAAACGATTAAAAAAAGCGTTCCTAAGTAAATTATTTTATTTGTGTTCATATATATATCGTTGTAAAATGTTTTTATTGTGATTTGCTAGAAGTATTTAAATGAAGTTTTTCCGATAGCTCTTATTTATAGTCATTCGTTAGCGCAGTTTTGCAAACTGTGCCCAATTCAATTTGCAATTAGAACAAATCTAATAAAACTACTTCTAATTCATTTTCTAATGCAGCATAATTTCTTGCAGAACTGAAATAATAATCTTCCGGCATCGTTACAATTTTTTCCATTACAGGATTGTTGTGGATGTAATCCATTTTTTGTTTTATAAATTTATTGCTGTAAATATGTTCCGCATGATAGCCGTTTTGCCAAACGTTGTACTGTTGTTCTTGTTTTAAATGTTGACACGCTTTTTTAAAATAATCCAACATCCATTCTCTTCTGCTTTCCGGTTCTTCTATAATAGTCTGAATAATTTTTTTAGAGGTATGTTTTTTAAAATCACGCATCACATCGGATAATATAAAACCGTTTGTTGCCTTGCAAAGCAAATGAATATGGCTGTACATAATACAATATCCATAGATTTCTAAGCCTTTTTGAGCTTGACAATAGCGGAGCGCTTGTATAATGATTTGTTTTTGATTTAATCGTGTAAAAACATCTACCCAACCCACTGTAATTATAGTGATGAAATAAGCATCTTCGGTTGTTGTGGCTTTATACTTTGTCGACATTTTTTATGTTATTTGTATTGTTTGCTCACTATTTTTTGCTCATTATTGTGGGCACAGTTTGCAAAACTGCGCTAACGATTGTGGGATTACGGCGCGATCGGGATTACTGCGCGATCGGGTTTTATACTTTGTCGACATTTTTTATGTTATTTGTATTGTTTGCTCACTATTTTTTGCTCATTATTGTGTGCACAGTTTGCAAAACTGCGCTAACGATTGTGGGATTACGGCGCGATCGGGTTAACGATTGTGGGATTACGGCGCGATCGGGTTTTATATTCTGTTACTTATATTTTTTGTTTTCAATGTAATTTTCTATTTCATAAAGAAAATCGTCAAATTTTTTAAAACGATATCTAATTTCATCATATAGATAGTTGGCTATAATTCCAACGATAATTGTTATAACAATCCAAATTAAAATTAAACAAAATACAGTAATTAAATTATGCGGATTAACAGTTTTATAAGCAATGAAAAGAGTCGCGAATGGAGTAATAATACCTAATAATAATTTCATAAAACCGTAAATATAAACGGATATTTTTATTTGTAATTTATTCATATAATAATTAATTAAAATTTAATCACTAATTCGCAGTTCTTCGGAACCGTACTAAACAAAAAATAATTAATAATTCAGTTTTACTTTTCTTTTAGTTCTTTAATTGCTGAATTTACCCTTCCAGCGTATGAGTCAATTTTAGAAAAGTTTTTGGAATTTATTTCAAGTATTTCACTAATCATTTTATAAATAGTAATAATACTGTTCATTAAAATGTTATAAACTAATGTAACACTAATTAGTATGAGTAAAGCAATATTCTTAAAAGTAGGTTCATTTGTCTTATCGATAATCATTGATGCAATTGTACCAAGTGGCAAAATATACATAACTATGAACCCTAAATATTTTATGCCTTTAATGTTCGCAAGCTTTTTTACCACGTTTGGTACTTTGTTTCTTATAATCCATAATCTTGATATTCCAATAAACGAAGAGCTCACTAATACATTACTAATTAATGAATCTTTGTTAGCTATCATCCAATTTATTATGCTTTCAAACATTGTATCTCAGTTTTGTTTTATGTTTTTCGTCAATCTTACTAAACTTTATCACAACTCGTATTTATGCTCTGCTTCCTAGCACCAATTAATTCAATCACCCCAATTTGGGATGTACTTGCGCTATTCACTAGCGAATTAGTTTTTATCAAATATACTTTTTTGTTCTTACAAATGTTTAATTCTCTTACAAGAATTTATAAAAACAAATCGTTTTATTTTAGCCCCGATAGCAGTGAAAATCCTTTTTTTAGGCTTCCAGCCTTTCAAAGGCTGGAAGCCTAAAAAAAGATTGTAGCGTATAGCGGGACAAAACGTCTTATGAAAAACGTATCAGTCTGCTCCAAAAAAAAAAGACCCGCAAGTTTGCACTCGCAGGTCTTAGTTGTTCCTTCTCTAAAAGGGTTAGGGAAGGATTATTTTATTAACTCAAAACTTCTTTTCACGAAAGCCGTTAATGCTTCGCCTTTTAATAGGTTTTGGGATAATTTCGCTAAGTCAAGCGCTTGTTTGACCAAACTTTCCTGAGCGATTTTGTCTTTGTTGTTTAGAATGCTTGTTGCCAATTCAGAATTAGTGTTGACTACTAAATTGTACATTTCTGGCATATTGCCCATTCCAAACATTCCACCACCGCCGGATTGACTCATTTCTTTCATTCTACGCATAAATTCCGGTTGCGTGATGATAAATGGCGCCGCATTACTGTCTAGAGCTTCCAGTTGCACAGAATAGGTTTGTTTAGGAACGATAGTTTCCAGAACCGTTTTTAAGTTGGTTTGCTCTTCTTCTGATAATTTAGAAATAGTAGTTTCCTCTTTTTTGATTAAATTATCAATATGATCGGAATCGACACGTACAAAAGTCATGTTACTGTTGTCGCCTTCAATTTTTTGAATTAAATGCGAGATAATTGGAGAATCAAGTAATAAAACTTCATATCCTTTTTCTTTCGCAATCTCAATATAGGAGTGTTGTGCTTCTTTGTTTCCAGCGTATAAAATCACTAATTTCCCGTCTTTATCGGTTTGATTAGCGGCAAGATTTGTTTTTAATTCTTCTAGTGTGTAGAATTTATCATCAACTGTTGGATACAAAACAAACGCGCCTGCTTTTTCATAGAATTTATCTTCAGAAAGCATTCCGTATTCAAGAACGATTTTGATGTCATTCCATTTTTGCTCAAAATCAGCACGGTTCTCTGTGAATAATGATTTCAATTTATCGGCTACTTTACGAGTAATGTAGTTCGAGATTTTCTTCACTGCAGCATCGGCTTGCAATCCTGAACGAGATACGTTCAATGGAATATCTGGAGAATCAACAACACCTTTAAGCATCATCAAAAACTCAGGAACAATTCCTTCTACATTATCCGTTACATACACCTGATTTTGGTACAATTGGATTTTGTCTTTCTGAATTTGTAAATCAGAACCTAGTTTTGGGAAATACAAAATACCAGTTAGGTTAAACGGATAATCAACATTCAAATGAATATGGAATAACGGCTCTTCAAATTGCATCGGATACAATTCATGGTAGAAGTTTTTGTAATCTTCAGCAGATAATTCTGTTGGTTGTTTGGTCCAAGCTGGATTTGGATTGTTGATGATATTGTCTACTTCAACAGTTTCATTTACATAATCCTCGGGAGCATCTTCCGGCTTAGGAAGTGTCTCTGTTTTTGTTCCAAATTTAATTGGGACAGGCATGAACTTATTGTATTTGTTTAAAAGTTCTTTGATTTTGAATTCTTCTAAAAATTCCAAAGAATCTTCGGCGATATGTAAAATAATTTCAGTTCCACGAGTCGTTTTGTCAGCTGGTTCTAATGTGAATTCAGGGCTTCCATCACAAGTCCAGTGTGCAGCTGGTTCGTCTTTGAAAGATTTTGTGATGATTTCCACTTTTTCGGCAACCATAAAAGCAGAGTAGAATCCAAGACCAAAATGGCCAATGATTCCAGAATCTTTAGCCGAATCTTTGTATTTGTCAAGGAATTCTTCAGCACCTGAAAAAGCTACTTGGTTGATGTATTTTTCTACTTCGTCCGCAGTCATTCCTAAACCTTGGTCGATAATGTGTAGTTTCTTCCCTTCTTTGTCGATTTTCACTTCGATAATTGGGTTGCCGTATTCTACTTTGGCTTCACCAATACTAGTGAGATGCTTTAGTTTTAAAGTTGCATCAGTACCATTAGAAATTAATTCACGTAGAAAAATTTCGTGGTCACTGTATAGGAACTTCTTGATTAAGGGAAAGATGTTCTCTACCGAAACATTAATTTTGCCTGTTGTCATATTTTGAATTTTAAATTTATTTGAATGACTACATGGGTTTCAAATAGAATACCAATTATGATGAAAGTGACAAATTGTCGTAAGCGTTAATTATGATAAAAATTAATAAAATTTTGAAACAAATTTGTGATAATGGAATGTATCTTTGTGTAAGTATTAATTCATTAAAATTTAGAAAAATGAAAAAAGTTGTTTTATTATGCACATTAGCTGTTTTGATGTTTGCTTGCAAGTCAACGTCAGTGACAAGTACAAATACTGATAGAAAAGCGCAGGTTGCAATAAAAGGAAATTGGGTAATCAGCTCCGTTAGCTATCCAGGTTCAGAATACATCAAAGTAAATACTTTTCAACTTGCCGATTCTGAATGTTTTGTAGGGAGTACATGGAAGTTTGTTTCTAACAACAATAAAGGGAATATGGCTTTGACAAAAGCGAATTGTGTTGCATTCAGTTCACCTATTACTTGGTTCGTTAATAATGACGGTCAATTTATCTTGAAAATTCTTGATGCTGGTGAAAAAGCAAGAAAAGTTAGAGATGGTTACATTTTACACTTAGCCAACCAAAGCGAGACTTCTTTTCAGTTGATTGATAAAATTGATGTGGGAGGAAAAATGACGGATGTAGTGTACCAATTTCAAAAAGTAAATTAATTATAAAATCATAAGGATATGAAAAAGATTTCGATAGTTGCAATAGCAACAATAATGGTTGTGGGTTCATTGTTTACCAGTTGCGAAGCGGTCAAAAATACGAATCAAACACAAAGAGGAGCCGCTATAGGAGCTGTGGGTGGTGCAGTACTTGGTGGCATTCTGGGAAACAATCTTGGTAAAGGTGGTAAAGGGGCAATGGGAGCTGTATTAGGTGGGGTTGTAGGTGGAGTTGCCGGTGGCGTTATTGGTAACAAAATGGACAAACAAGCAAGACAAATTGATGCTGCACTTCCTGGAGCTGAAGTAGTTCGTGTAGGCGAAGGTATTAAATTAGTTTTGAATGAAAATGCAGTGCGTTTTGATACTAATAAATCATCTTTGACCGCTACTGCAAAAGCAAATCTGGACAAATTAGTTCCTGTTTTTGCAGAATATCCTGATACTAATATTACAATTTACGGGTATACAGACAGTACTGGTCCAGCAGATTATAACTTAAAACTTTCAGGAGAAAGAGCAGCGTCTGTTAGAAATTATTTAGCTAGTAAAGGTGTTTCTTCCAGTAGGTTTCAAGTTACTGGTTTAGGAATTGCTGACCCAATTGCTTCAAATGAAACGGTAGATGGTAGAAGTCAAAACCGTCGTGTGGAGTTTGCTATTACTGCAAATGAAAAAATGATTAAAGATGCCGAAGCTGAAGTGAAAAACTAAGCAAAAAATGTTTAAAAGCAAAGGCTGTTTCGTCAAGAAGCAGCCTTTTTTTGTGCCAAAATTGATTTAAAGATTGTAAATTTGCATTTTAATTTTTGATGATGCTAGAAATAAAAAACATACACTTTTCGTATTGTGACAAGCCTGTAATAACAGATATTAATTTTGCTATTGAGAAAGGGCAAAATATAGCCATTATTGGCGAAAGCGGTTGCGGAAAAAGTACGTTACTCAAACTAATTTACGGTTTACTTGATCTCAATAGTGGCTCTATTAGTTACAACCTAAAACCAATATTAGGTCCTAAATACAACTTGATTCCTGGCGTTGATTATATTAAATACTTAGCTCAAGATTTTGATTTAATGCCTTACACTACCGTAGAGGAAAATGTGGGGAAATTTTTGCCGAGCACCTTTTTGCCTCTGAAAAAACTCCGAATTCAAGAGCTACTCGAGATGGTTGAGATGACTGAATTTGCCAAAGTGAAAGCCAAAGATTTAAGTGGTGGACAACAACAAAGGGTAGCCTTGGCTAGAGCTTTAGCCTTGGAACCTGAAATTTTGTTGTTGGATGAACCGTTTAGTCATATTGATAATTTTAGAAAAAATGCTTTAAGACGCAACTTGTTTGCCTACTTAAAGAAAAAAGGAATTACCTGCATCATAGCCACACATGATAGTGTGGATTCCCTGTCATTTGCAGATGAAACTATTGTTTTGCAACAAGGGCAAGTTGTCATCAAGGGTACATCAAGAGCCTTGTATGAGCTTCCGGCAAATAAGTATGTAGCCTCACTTTTTGGTGAAGTCAATGAATTTATGCTGTCGCAAATTATAGACATTGATCCAGTTGATGATGAATATTTGATTTTGTATCCGCACCAGTTAAAAGTGGTAGATAACGCATTGATGAAAGCAGTTGTGAAACAATGTTATTTTAGAGGAAGCCATTATTTGATTAAAGCAGCCTTTGAAAGAAGAGCCATTTTCTTTGAACATGATTCGGAATTAGAAATCAATCAGGAAGTGTGTTTGATGTTATCCTAAGAACATGTGTTCAGTAATCAGTAATTAGTGATTTCCAGTTCTGATGACTATTAAAATCCTTACTGATTTTTAACTTTGATAAAAGTATTGTGATAAAAGAAAAACCCCAAATTCGATTTGATTTTGGGGTTTTGTTTTTTGTTCATTTTCTAATCACTGAACACTGATTACTTACCACTACTTTCAGCGTTAATTCTTCAAATATTTTTCTAAGAACTGATCTTGTTCCCACAACAAATGTAAAATATTTTCTTTGGCAGCATAACCATGAGATTCTTTTGGTAAAATAACCATTCTTGCCGGTGCGCCTAATCCTTTCAAAGCTTGAAAATAGCGTTCGGTTTGCAAAGTGAACGTTCCGGGATTATTATCCGCTTCACCGTGAACTAGTAGCATTGGAGTTTTCATTTTGTCAGCATTCATGAAAGGCGACATAGTATTGTACACTTCTGGAGCTTCCCAGTAGTTGCGTTGCTCACTTTGGAAACCAAAAGGAGTCAAAGTTCTATTGTAAGCGCCACTTCTAGCGATTCCGCATGCAAAAAGATTAGAATGTGTCAGTAAATTAGCGGTCATAAAAGCACCATACGAGTGACCTCCAACCGCTACTTTTTTCCTGTTGATGTAGCCCAAAGCATCCACTGCATTAATAGCTGCCTCAGCATTGTCTACTAATTGTGTAATAAAATTATCATTGGGTTCTGTTTTTCCTTCGCCAATAATAGGAAAAGCAGCGTCATCAAGAACTACATAGCCTTTGGTTACCCAATAGATGAAAGAACCATAACTAGGAAACGTGAATTCGTTTGGGTTTTGAGTGACTTGTCCTGCTGAATTTTTGTCTTT
>JAGOJA010000041.1:11655-22573 GCA_017995345.1 Flavobacterium sp. | reverse complement strand
CGTACCTGCTGTTCCTGTAGTGGTTACAATATCAATTACGGTGTCTACTGAACTTGGTACACTTAAGGTTACTGGTACACTTGCTGTTCCATCTCCTTCATTAACCGTTACATCTCCAATGGTTACTCTTGGGGTTGCATCGTTATCCACTATCGTTACTTCGCCTATGAAGTCACTGTTGGCAGCATCGATTGTGCCACTTACTAGTGTTCCATTTACGGTGAATTTTTCATTTGGTTCATCAATCAAGTCATCCGTGATTGGAATCACAACATTTACTGTTGTTTGTCCCGCTGGGATGGTTACTTGTATTGTTGTAGCGGTGTAATCTGACGTGCCTGCTGTTCCTGTAGTTGTAGTGATGTCAATTACAGTATCTACTGAACTTGGCCCACCTAAGGTTACCGGTACACTTGCTGTTCCATCTCCTTCATTAACCGTTACATCTCCAATAGTAACAGGATAGCGTACGGTTAAAACTAATGTAGCGTTATTAGATTGATTTCTTTCTGCGTCTTCAACATTATACTGAATTGGCGATGGAGTACCTGTAAAGCCTGAAATTGGCGTAAAAGTTATTGCACCCGTTGTTGGGTTGACCGTCCACGTTCCTTCTCCAGGAATAGTCATACTTGTGATATCACCTGTTCCATCAGTAACAATTCCTGTTGCTCCAGAAGGAATAACTAAACTTACAGTACTCGGTACAACGGCATCGCCTGTAACGTCATTTGAGATAACATTAACTGTAACGGGTGTGTTCATTAACATAGTACCGCTATCGCAGGTTGCTATTGGAAATAAATCAACTGCTCTCTTGTCACTATTGCATAAGTTATTAACTGAATCGACTAATTCTGCCGAGGATACAGCTGTTAATACTGGAATAGAAGAAAAGATTTGAGTAACAGAGGTTCCCGCCAAAATAGGCCCAGTAAAAGAAAGCGTTCCCGCTCCCGTAATAGGTATTATTACAGGTGTAGTTTGATCAACTAAACCAGTGTTAGTAAGAGTTATGGTTGTTGATGCTGGTATCGCTGCACTACCATTACACGCTGGCACTGCATTTGAGTGAGAAAATTGTGAAATTTCTAGCGTAGGCTTAATAAGTGAAAACACATATTGATCCTCTTCTGTCTGAAAAGTAACTGCACCACATAATGAAGGTGATGGCAATGTTGGACATGATAACCCAACAATTTGATCAAACGATTTTAAAGAAACGTTATAATCATCGCATGGAACTTCGCTTGCTGCGACTATATTTATACTATAAACCAAATGATTTCCAGAACTCATTCCAGCAGGCAAACTCAACGTAAGCATTTCTTGACCAGCTCCATTAGTAGAAGTTCCAACTAATGTAGGACATAAAACAGAAGTACACACAAGTGATCCTGGAACATACGTAAAACCTAGAGGTAATGTTATTACACTCGATGCAGTACTTCCAATAGGGGAAGATGTAGTTAAAAGTTGGTCAATATTTAATTTAGTGATAGAACCGGCAAGTGAATTTGATGAAATATTCGCTGAAATAATATAAGAGGCGTCAACACCACTTACGTTTACACTTAGTGTTGCAGCTTCTATATCACTTCCATTTGCTGGCTGCCCGCATGAACGGTTAGCTTTAGTCGACACCTTTACGTTAGTCCCCGAAACAAAATCACAACCGGAAATCAATTCAAATCTAACCGCTATTAAACGAGAGTTTGCATTTCCTCCATCTGTAAGCGTTCCAGGCAGTCCTGCCGAAGGGTAATTAGTATGCGTTGTTAAATTTATGGTACTTGATAAACCTGAAGTAACTGGGGAAATTGCTTGCCAATTGCCTGAACCTACAGGATACTCTGCCTGAAAACTTCCAGCAACTAAACTTAAACCTGCTGGATAATTAATAGTAAATTCATTGTCTACAGTATTTCCTGCTCCTGCCGAGTTAACATTGTACTGATACATAAGCGGAGTACATAGCGTAATTGCCGACGATGGTTCAGAAATAGCTATAATTTGCACTGCCGCAGCTTGAGGAAAGATTTGAAATGGCACATTTACATCTGATTTACCACAAGGATAACTATCCGGATTCGAAGGAAAACCATTACAATCCCAACCACCTTGCACATTTATAGTCGCTGGTGTGCAAATTGTATAAGTAAATGAAATTTTATAATCTTTAGAAGTACCACTAGTTAATCCAGCAGCACTTATTGCAGCCCATAAACCACCTGAATATGCCGTAGTGGGAACAATGGTGTTAGTTGCTACATCTCTAACTTCAGTAATACTTATTCCCGCAACAGTAGGGATTGATAACCATGTATATGGCGCCGTAGTTGTCCCTGTAGAGTTCATCCTTACTACAAAACTCTCTGTAGGTTTCGTAGCTTGAACCGACCCTGACTGATTGGTTAATGTGATTGTAGGGCGTGAGGCCGGGTTGTAATTATACGCTTTGGAACCAGAAGGATAAAGATAAGTTCTATCATAGGTCGTAGTAGTAGGTAGCGCTGGCGGTACCGTATTATAAGCATAATAAAAATCCTTAATGCTAATATTTGTAGTTGAAGTAGTTTCTAAAAAATAAGGAGCTGTTTGACAAGTTGGTTTAAAATAAACACCTATTTGTACTTGATCATATCTATAACTGTGAGTTAAAAAAACAGGCGTCCAACTTCCGTTATTTGTAAATGTTACAGTATCCGATGTAACAGATGTTGGAGTAACCGTTAATGGTGCTGGTCCCCAAACACCACCTCTAGCGACACCATAAACTGCGTAGTCAAACTCATAGCCCGCTGGTATTTTTGCCGTAAATGAATTATAATTAAATATTGGGATTATTTCATTAGGAAATAAATCAGTAGATCCTCCATATTTTCTAGAATCAATAAAAAGAGTCAAAACACTACTACAACCACTCGCCTGCATAGTACTCTGATTAAAAGTAGAAAATGTATTAGTACCTAATAAGTACATTTCTGGTATCCAGTCTAAACAAAAATCTTTTCCACCAGAAACATTATAATTGTAAAAACGCCATTTAGAATTTGCAGGTAATTCCGGAACCAATTTTAGATTATTGGTTGCCACTTTGTAACGAGCTACTACAGTAACGTCATCTCCTGCTAAAATACTACCTCCAGGAAAAGCTGGCGTTAGATTTATATCCATTGCTGTGTGTGTTGTCGAAGCGGTTGTACCAGAAGTAAATGTTGTTAACGTTGTGGTTGTTACAACTCCTGCACGCGTTACAGTAACCACGGCATCAATAGGAGTTAATTTATCCGTAACAGCGCCATAAGCAGGGTCACTTTTATCTAACTCTAATTCAAGGTGCATATTAGAGGCCGCATTATTCTGAACTGCTCTACCTGTAACTGTAATTTCATGTAAGTATAGTGCTCTTTTTAGTTGATCAGCCGTTAATGAGCCTGCAGTTTTTCTAGTCGTCATGGTATAATCTGTATACCCTAGGGAATTTGCTGCTCTACTAACTACAGGTTGAAAGGCTGTTGGCCCTGCTGCACATGGAGAAGGACAAAGCGCTTGAATTGTAAAACTATTACACAATAAGTTACCCCTCATAATACAATTAGTATCCGTATCAGAAATTCGTATTAATTTTTGATTAAAAACTAAACTTGCTGCTGTTCCGCACGTGTAATTAAAGTTTGCACGTATAACTCTTAAAAAATAATTAAATGGTGATGTAAATGTTACCAATTGTCCAACTATTGAAGGTGGTGTAAGCAAAGGAACCCAACTTGTACCATTAAAATATTGTGCCGATCCTGGTACTAAATTCACACCTGTTGGCATTGTTATTTCCCATTTATAAAGCATTCTATTAAAATCATTTGGGATACTATATGACTCTAATCCCGCATCAAATGTTATATTAAAATTAGTTCCTCCCTGAACTTGTGGTGGATATACCGTAGCATTTGATGCTCCATATTGACCATAATAATTACCCGCTTTTTTAGGATTTGGATTAATTCGGGTACCACACATGGTGTTGTAATCAATTTGCATTACTGGCCCTGAATAATCCATTCCTCCTACAGAACAAGAAGTATTATCAATAAATTGATAGGTATATAGTATATCTAAATCCTTCCCAGATGGCAAATCATCAAAAAAACCATCTCCATCAACATCCTCAAGACCAAACCCATCACCATCTGGATCAGTGGTAAATTGACTCATATCTATATTAATAGTTTGATCTCCAACAGGCCCAGTTAAGGTAACGATTGCAGTTGCTGTACCTACTCTAATATTTGTTATTGAATAACCTGTTCCTGGATTAGAATTATACCCATTTGTACGTGTATTGAAGTGATCCATTCCCCATTTTGCAAGTACATTATACATTGCCGATTCATTTCCCGTAGTTGACCCTGTATTTGTCATGCGCAAACGCACATTCCAAGGCGTACACATATTGACAAAATCCAAATTTGTAGTAGTAAAATTACTGTAATTTGGAACACCATTTGCCATAGCGACTGCAGCAGTACCATTTATAGTCTGACACCACAAGCTTGGCAAAGGAGAACAACCCCACCCTACACTGTAGTTACTAGTAGCTCCACAAGCTTTTATTTTATAAGTTTCACGAATAATTAGCTTTTCACCAAAATCAAAAAGACCAGATGATAATTGAGCAGCACTGATGGTATAATAATATGTATTTCCTGCTGGAACAGTTGTAACCGATGTAGGAGTTAGTACTATACTTGCAGCTCCATTAGTACCTGAAGACAAAGTTGGACTAAAATCATTGGCGGTGGCATTACCTAGTAAAGTTACACTAGTTTGTGCAATAGCATTATTTGGGTAAGTAATTGAAAAATAAACACTAGAAGCACCCCCTAATCCTCCATTGTTAATTACAAAATCACGATTATAGGTAGTATTTAAAACCGCATTTGTTTGCGAAGCAGGTTGTTGAAAACTGAAATTAGGAATTGGATTTAATAAATAGGTATTGGAAGTACCCGTTGATGCTGTTCTTCCTGAAACAGATGCCGTTACTGTATCTGCTAAAGTTATGTTGGTTGCTGAAGCACACGTTGCCGTTCTTGCAATTGTAAAAACAATTCTAGTACTTACCGCCATAGTGTTAGGACCAAATTTGAAAACAGGATTGTTTAAATTTGTTATAACTTCAGATGTAAAACTGACACCTGGTGAACTAGCTGCAACATCAAGTACTAATGAACCCGGAACGTAATTTACTCCAGGAGACAATAATACTCCAACTGTAGCGCCTGTAGTTGAACTATTTATAGCGTCAAGCTGAACCCTAAGAAGCGAATTACTCGTAGCATCGCAAATAGCAACGTTACGTGGGTTTTGAATAGGTGCGCTCGTATTGTCAGGAAATGTGACTAAAAACGACTGTGCTGACATATTTATTCCGAAAAATAAAATAAGCAGAACCACTGTATTTTGAAATGATTTAAAAAAATAATTATTTTTCATAAATGCGTATTTGAAATTGAAAAAATATTGCTTTGCAATACTATATGTAAAACACAAAAAGTCTATATCGTATAATTCATTACCTAAAATGCACTACACTATACGGATCAGTAAAAATTAAAACGATATGTTTTTCGACACAATGGTCTTTCGAAAACAAGTTTTGGGGCTTTTCATTTTTCATGTGATTGAGGATATACTGTTTTTGTATAATAATGTTCTGCGATTTTTCAATGAAAGGGACGAATAAGCTAATAAATACAATTTATTACAATTTGCTATTTCTTCTACTACTGAAAGTCTATAACTTCGTTGAATAAATAGTATGTCACTCGTACCTTCTTTAGCAAAGTTCTTTAGACCAACACACAAAAAGCGACAATAGCTTTCAAAATTTATAGTTGGAGGTGATGTTCTAGCTAAAACAAGATACAATATTCTCGAGCCTGAAAGAAAACAATTCGTAGCTATTACTTCTTTTGTCAAAACATTATCTCCACATTCAACTAAAAACGCCATCTTTTTTAAATCTACTGCATTCAATACACAAACAGTACTGCTATCAGTGTTCATGGCATTCATCGCAAAGCTATCGAGGATTTTAGGAAGTCCATCTATGGTTGCACTATACTCTTTACGGTCCGCTTCATGAATAGTACTTTGAAGTACCGCCTTTTTCTCGAGCTGCGGTGTAATGGCATAAATAGTGGTATTATGCGATAATGATACGGAACTTATCAATACCATTAAAACCATCAGAAATAATTTACTTTTAAGAAAGTGTATTTTTTGATCATATTTTGCGCTGCTATTTTATTGTTACCGAAACTAATATTTCAATAGTATAAACTTGTACTTTTTGCTACCTAATCCCTACTGTCTTCTGTCCATATAACTACTGAACAAAATAAAAAAAAAGAATTTATCATTAAACATTCTTTTAGTTTTTCTAAAATTCATTCTATCAATTTATCTCTTACTGAAAAACAATTTATTTCATTAAAGTCAATTTGGAATCATAAAATATTCCGTTACTAAAAAAGCCCTCTTCACATTTAAACTTAAACCTACCTTATTACCTATCAAAATTATAAAACAACTAAATAATTGCGAAATAAATTACAAAAAAAAATTAATAGGTAAACATCTACGCAAAAGTAAAAGGTTGTACTTCACAAATAAAAAAAAATCGATATAAAGCATAAAAATCCGATAAAAAACACCATTTTAACATATTTAATTTCTTTATCAACAGCTTTTCAACATTTCGTGTTCATAACTTTATCCAGTATGGCATACTTCTCTAATGAATTTGGGCTCTAGCGAGTACCGATGCTACTCAAATTAAAACAAACTTTATTATTAGATTGTTAAAAAGTATTAAAGAAAGAAAATATAAAAACACTTCCTAAACATGCAAATGGATAAAAAATTCTCATGAATCTTGTCGTTAAAAAGAATAACTAACTTGTAAATATATACGAATTACAATCGCATTTGGTTTTACCAATCTTCGGAACTATTCTATTCAAATTATTTTATTATTTTCAGACTAATAAGTGACATAAAAAATGCCGAAGAAAAAGAAACTATGCTATACCTGTTTCTTGGATCCTACTTCTCATTTCATTGAATGCAATTGAATCAACTTGCTAAATAATACACCTTGCTACATCATACCACTTCAAAATCACCCAATTCTTATTTTTAACACAATAGAAACGATTACCCATTAATAAAAAAGGCTTACTTTCGACAGCACTCCACCAAACACAAAACACAACAATGAAGTTGAATGCAAATCGTCTGTCAATATTGGTTGCTCCATTAAACTGGGGCTTAGGCCATGCTACACGATGTATTCCTATCATTAAAGCTTTGTTAGAACATAATTACAAACCCATAATTGCGTCTGATGGAAATGCATTAGCACTATTAAAAATTGAATTTCCTGATTTAGAAATCTTAGAACTTCCTTCCTACCAAATAGAATATGCAAAAAACGGAAAAAATCTGAAATGGCAATTACTCAAAAACAGTTTGAAAACCATTAAAGCCATACAGCAAGAAAAAAAACTCGTTAAAAGTTGGATCAAAAAACATAATATTGACGGAATTATTTCGGATAATAGATTTGGTGTTTTTAGCAACAAAATTCCATCAGTTTACCTAACACATCAATTGAATGTTCTTTCAGGAAATACTACTTGGATAACAAGTAAATTACACCAAAATATCATAAAAAAATACACTGAATGTTGGGTTCCAGATATTGAAACCACACCAAATTTAACTGGCGAACTTGGACATTTAGAAAAGACTAACTTAAACATTAAATACATCGGTCCATTAAGTCGTTTTCATAAAAAGGAAACTGATAAGAAGTTTGACTTAATGATTATTCTCTCTGGACCGGAACCACAACGAGGAATTTTAGAAGCGAAACTAAAAATAGAAATTTTGAGGTATTCTGGAAAAATAATTTTTATAAAAGGTGTAGTCGAAAAAAATCAAATAAAGGAACAAATAGGAAATGTAGTCTACTATAACTTTATGAACTCTATTGAACTCGAACATGCTTTTAACGAAAGTGAAAAAGTGCTTTGCAGGTCTGGCTATACTACTGTAATGGATCTTGTGCAGCTAGAAAAAAAAGCTTTTTTTATTCCAACACCAGGTCAGTATGAACAGGAATTTCTCGCTGAAAAATTAATGAAAGACGGCTTAGCTCCTTATGCCATTCAAGAGGATTTTAGCATTGAGGATATTCAAGAAACACAGCATTACAAGGGGTTTACTAAATTGAACTCAGCGATCAATTGGCATAATCTATTTACCTTTTTCGAAAAATAAAGAGATCGTTTTAGTTGTATCAATTCAACCGCAGATTCGCAAATTATTCGTATCGATTTAAGTTGTGTTGGTTAAGCAATTACGTTTTATTAAAATTAAAAAAAAAACGAACTATGGCGCAACATTTTAAACTAAATTTTTGAACGCTAAAAACTGTCTTTATTGGATTGTTCCTTTTGTTTTCTTAACTTTTTGAAGTGTAAAAGAAAACTCTGAGCCTACACCAAATGTACTGTCGACATAAATTTTCTCCTCGTGTGCTTCTATAATATGTTTCACGATAGCAAGCCCCAAACCTGAACCTCCTTCGGTTCTCGCGCCACTTGTATCTACTCTATAGAAACGCTCAAAAAGTCTTGAAATATTCTTTTTCACAATACCTTCACCATTATCATGTATCCGAACGATTACTTTTTGAGCAGTTAAATCCTCGATACTCACTTCGGTAGTCCCTTTTAATTTTCCGTATTTTATGGAGTTCACCATCAAATTCATAACTGCTTGTTGAATTTTTTCCTGATCACCCACTACCATAATAGGCTGGTTGTATTTCATGTCAAACATTAACAAAATATCTTTTTTAGAAGCTTTCATTTCCAACAAATCAAACACATTTTCGATAAGCTTGACAATATCAAATTCAGTAATCTCTAAATTCAGTTCTCCTATTTCGAGTTTAGAAATCATGTCTAAATCCTGTACAATATATATGAGTCTTTCCACTCCTTTTTCGGCACGTTCTAAATATTTTTTTCGGATTGTTTTATCTTTCATCGCTCCATCAAGTAAGGTTGACAAATACCCTTGAACCATAAAAAGAGGTGTTTTGAGTTCGTGCGAAACATTGCCTAGAAACTCTCTTCTATATTCTTCTCTTACTTTTAAGGTTTCTATTTCCAGTTTTTTATCGGTAGCAAATTTTTTGACTTCGCGCGTAAGAGTCGCCATATCAGTTGTCACAGGTTGATTCAAGAAAGTGCTCGATTCTAACAAAGCGACATCATCATATATTTTTTTTACCTTTTTATAAATAAAACGCTCCACCCGGTATTGAATAACTATAAAGGAAAAAATAGCAATTGAAAAGGCAAAAATTAGGCAAAGTTGATAGGAAAAAGTAAAAAATAGATAGGTCAAGAAACCAACTAATCCAGTAGAAAGAAGGGTGATATAAAGTGCCGACTTAACAGCAAAACGATATGTTTTTTTAAAATTAATTGTCATTTACACTTCAAACTTATACCCTACCCCTTTTATTGTTTTGAATAACTCCTCGCCTATTTTTTCTCGTAATTTTCTGATATGAACATCAATTGTTCTTCCACCAACAATCACTTCATTACCCCAAACTTTGTCTAAAATCTCGTCTCTTTTAAACACTTTTCCTGGTTTTGAAGCTAACAAATAGAACAATTCAAATTCTTTTCTAGGCAATACAATTTCAATATTGTCTTTTACAATTTTGTATTCTTCGCGATTAATTTCGATACCACCTACATTCAGCGTTTCACTGTTTTGCTCTTTTTCTTTCAAACGACGTAGCAAAGCTTTTACTTTACTAACTAGTAATTTTGGCTTAATAGGTTTTGTAATATAATCATCAGCACCGGCATCAAAACCGGCAACTTGTGAGTAATCTTCGCTTCTGGCAGTCAAGAAAGTAATAAGCACATTGCTAAGTTCTGGAATTTTACGAATAGCTTCACAAGCTTCCATGCCATCCATCTCTGGCATCATAACATCCATTATAATAAGGTCTGGAATTATTTTTTTGACTTTAGCTATAGCTTCCTTCCCGTTTGCCGCTGTAAAGATTTGATATCCTTCTTGAGAGAGGTTGTACCCTACAATTTCTAAGATATCTGGCTCGTCATCTACCAGTAAAATTTTCGTGTTTTTTTTCTTCATAAAGCTTCAAAAATTGTTTTTTGAATGGTAAAAGTAATCATAAATGAATTACTGAAAAGGTATTAACGGTAATTTAATATTGCGCCATTTTATGGCCTAAAATAAAACATAACCCTAACAAGGCGGTAACGTACGTTTTACATTTCGAGTGTTACTTTGCAAAAAAAAACAAAACAAATGAAATTCAGATTAATTTTTATAACGTTATTTATAACTGCTGTTTCTTTTTCACAGAATAAAGGAGCGATAACTGGAATCTTGACAGACAAAGAGGCAAACAATCAGTCATTGCCATTTGCAAACGTTCTTATTAAAGAGACAAGCAATGGAGCCAATACAGATATTGACGGAAATTACTCTATTGCTGCTGCACCAGGAAACTACACTTTACAATTTAGTTTTGTAGGTTATGAGTCCGTAGAAGTTCCCGTAACTGTTGTTGCAAATGAAACTGTAACAATAAATCAAGCATTAGGTTCTGCCGGATATAAATTAGAAGATGTAGTTATAAAAGCTACAGTAAATAGAGAAAAGGAAACCGCTTTGTTATTAGACCAAAAACGAGCTGTTGTTATAAAACAAAGTATTGGTGCTCAAGAAATGTCTCGAAAAGGAGTTAGTGATGTTGAGGAAGGTTTGACAAAAATTACAGGGATTACTA
>JAGOJA010000041.1:0-11555 GCA_017995345.1 Flavobacterium sp. | reverse complement strand
GAAACCGCTTTGTTATTAGACCAAAAACGAGCTGTTGTTATAAAACAAAGTATTGGTGCTCAAGAAATGTCTCGAAAAGGAGTTAGTGATGTTGAGGAAGGTTTGACAAAAATTACAGGGATTACTAAAGTAGATGGTCGCGGATTATTCATTAGGGGTTTAGAAGACCGTTACAATAATTTATTGATAAATGACTTACAGTCGCCATCAAACAGCCCTTTCAAGAAAATCATTCCTTTGGATTTATTTCCAACAGATGTTGTTGGAGTATTAAATATCTATAAAACTTTTAACCCTAACATTTCTGGAGATTTTGCCGGTGCAACTGTTAATGTTGAAACACCTCAACCCAAAAACATCACTAAATTAAATATTGGTTTTGGATACACAACAAACAATAATCTTAAGAATTTCTTGCTTTCTGATGACGCTAATTCTGCCAAAGGAACTTTAGGAATGATTGGCAAGGACAGAGCACTTTCTGGTATTTTTGGATCAGTTCCAAGCGGGCAAAAACTTTCTCCTGCTGAATATGAAAACGCATACGGTAAAAAATCATGGGATGTTGCCCGGACACAAAGTCCTTTGAATTCAAGCATTGGATTTTTACACGCACAAAAATTCAATCTTAAAAATGAAAAAAACATTAGCTACATCATGTCTTTTAATTTTGAAAACAAATACTCTTTTAGAGAAGGTGTGGATAGAACTTTTAACCTTGGACAAGGAAATTACGACAATAATTTATATACTACACAATACGGTTACCAAACTACATTTTCTGCTTTAGGGGGGATGAAATACAAAACAAACCGTTTAAATTTAAACTTCAATACGTTTTTAATTAAAGCAACCGAAAGCAAAATTCAAGATCAGTTAGGATACACCAATAGTTTAGCAAACAAGACCAATAATCTTATTAGAATGAACCAATATGAGGAATCAAACTACTGGAACACACAATTATACGGTGATTATAAAATAACCGAAGACGGGAAGCACAGCATAAAAGCAGGCGGTTCTTATGTGAAAACTTCCTTTCAGCAACCAGACCGAAAATTCATCACTGGTACTAAAGTAAACGAAAACGAGATTAATATGTCCTATGGAGGTAATAATTTGAATCGTCAATATCTGGATGTAAAAGGGAATTTTTACTACTCTTCCCTACTAGAGTATAATTTGAAATTTGGAGAAAACGAAAAATCTAATGTTTTGTCAATAGGATACAACAGCTCATTGAATGACATGCAATCTACCTATCGTTTCTTTTCCGGAAGAAGAAATATAGAGAATAACTATACCGCTAACTTAAGCACTATTAGTGAAAACATCAATGGCGACATCAACAACGGAATTCTATATGTACAAGAAGAATCAAACGGTGATTACAAAGTAAAATTGAATCAGTTTGTTAATGCCGGGTATATCAATTTGTTTATGACGTTTGGCGAAAAATGGAATTTGAATGCCGGAATTAGAGGAGAAAGCTCTACTCGTACAATAAAATACAGAGAACAAGGAGATCCTTTTGGAAGTGCTTACCGCAAAAAGACAGATGACAAGCTTGACGTTTTACCGTCTATAAACGCGAAACGAATTTTGAATGAAAATAGTAATTTGAGAGTGTCATTGGCAAAAACAATAACTCGACCTGTGGCCATGGAGTTATTACCCATTAATTACATCAATGCCGATGGAACTTCAGAAAGTGGAAACCCGGATTTAAAAGACAGTGAAAACTATAATTTAGATTTTAAATATGAATTGTTTCCAAATACTAAAGAATTATTTGCTGTAGGCGTATTTGGTAAAATAATTAACAATCCTATCGAAAGAGTTTTTAAACCCACTGCAAATAGTGGTGGTCAAATCACAACTTTCAAAAACTCAGAACAGGCGGTTATTTATGGTGCCGAAATAGAAATGCTTTTCCAATTGAGCAGAATAAACGAATCTCTTGCTAATTTCTCTTTAGGTTTCAATACATCATTAATGAGTACTGATGTTAAAATTGACCTTAAAAAACAAGGGAATGAATTAGAAAACAGTACAAATCGTAAACTGCAAGGTGCTTCAAGCTGGTTAATCAATTCTGATTTGAAGTATGATTTCATTCTTAATAAAGATTGGAAAAACTCAATGACATTGGTTTACAACGTTTATGGAGATCGTATTTTTGCTGTAGGTTCATCAGGAATTGATCACATCTACGAAAAATCTTTTAGTAAATTAGATTTTGTTTGGACCAACTCAATTTCAAAAAGTATCGAACTTAAATTTGGTGTAGACAACATCTTAAATCCAAGTTATAAGAAAGAGTTGGGAAGCAAAAACACTTTAAACATAACTGAAGACTCGCTAATTTTAAGAGAATTCAAAAAAGGTGTCGGGTTCTCCTTTAACATAGGATATACGTTTTAAAAAAAACAATAAAAAAGAGCTGTCATGGCTCTTTTTTATTGTTTACATAAGTAACATAAACTTTACATCAAATTCATTGTTATATAATACTTTAATAACAATTACATAACTAAATTTCAGAAGCTCGGGAGTACTTTTGAAATAAATAATTAACAAAGAAATTTATAATTTTAAAATCATTAAATATGAAAAAATTAGTATTCAGTCTTGCATTATTGAGCTTGGTTTTTACAAGTTGTACTTCAAGTGATGACGATGCAGTAACAACTCCACCAACAGCAACGGGTGAAATTACAGGAGATATAACAACCTCAAAAACGTATGTAAAAGGTGTTTATACCATTAAAGGTACTGTCAGAGTAAAAAGCGATGCTACGCTAACTTTTGAAGCAGGTTCAGTAATTACAGCTGATGTAGCTGATGGTGCCGATGCTTTATTAGTAGAAAAAGGCGGGAAATTAAATATTTCGGGAACTGCAGCAGAACCTGTTGTATTTACTGAAAAATCTAAAACTGCAGGTTCTTGGGGTGGAATAATCATGTTTGGTGATGCTCCTATCGTTTCAGGAAAAACAGCTGACGGAACTCCTATTACAACTGCAACTTCTGAAGACGGAACAAATATTGTTTACGGTGGTACAAATGCTGCTCACAATGGTGGTTCTTTGAAATATGTACGAGTAGAATATGCTGGTAAAAAAATCCTTGACGGAAATTCTGAAATGAATGGTTTCTCATTCTACTCAGTAGGATCAGGAACAGTATTAGAGAACCTTGTTGCATACAAAGGAGCTGATGACGGTTTTGAATTTTATGGAGGAACTGTAAGTGCCAAAAACCTTATTTCTTACGGAAACACCGATGATTCTTTTGACTGGCAAGATGGATGGCAGGGTCAAGCAAACACGAACTGGTATGCATATCAAACTGGAGCAGGAAATTTTGGAATGGAAATCGAAGCAAAAAGTGTAAACAATGCATTCTTCCCTAAAGTATCAAACATTACTTTAAGAAGAGCTGCAGGTACAGTTACTGAAGCAGGAAATCCACTTGAAATAGATGCAATCCAATTCAAAAAAGAAGGAAATGGAGAATATAGTAATGTAGTAATTTCAGGATACACAAATAGTGTAACTTCAGGAACTACAACAACAAATGCTGTTGCTGTAAGAATACAAGATGCTGCTACAAACACTAATCAAGTTCTTACCGGTAAAATAAAAATGCTAAATGTAAAAATCGCAGACAATACTCCTCTATGGGGTGCTGGTGCAGCCACTTTTACAGTAGCCTTCCCAATTGCAAACTTCACAACAAACACAACAGCAACTGGAGCAGTATTGACTCCTGGAGCTTGGGCTATTGTTGATGGTGTTAACTTACTTGGAAATTTGTAAAAAAACTTCAAAATATACTATACTCAACATCCTGAAAATTCGGGATGTTTTTTTTTGGTACACTATTTGAATTATTTTTGTACATTTACTATTCAAACTAATCTGATGGCAAAAAACTACTTTTATACTATTACTTTACTGGTTTTTTTATTTTCCGTAAGCCTTAGTGCTCAGGAAACTAAGCAACAACCACGAACACAAGAAACCGCTACGATAGAAGGGTTAAGCTTGTACCCAAACCCTGTAACCAATGGAAAAGTCTACATTACTACAAAAAATGACTTTGATAAAGAAATAATCATCTTTGATGTTTTAGGGAAAAAAGTGCTTCAAACCATACTAAGTTCAAAAGAACTAAATGTATCAAATCTTTCCTCTGGTGTGTACATCATCAAGATTAATGAAAGAGAAGCATCGGCAACTAGAAAATTAATCATACGATAATACTTCAAAAATAAAACACAAAGTTCCAATTTTTAATTGGGGCTTTTTTTGTATCTTATCTAAACGGAATCATTCCTGAGAATCCTCTTAGTCCAATTCCATTATAAGTATGTCTTTAAATTTTTTGATTACTTTTGCAAAAAAAAATTCTTGATCACAACCTCCGATATATTTTCCATTTCCGGTCAAAAACAGTTTGAGAAAATCGCCTTAAAAGTGTTTCGTTTCCAATACGAAAACAACTTAGTTTATAAGAAATTTTGTGACTTATTAAAAACGGATGTACAAAAAGTAAAATCACTACAGCAGATTCCGTTTTTACCCATTCAATTTTTCAAAAGTCACGAAGTGGTTTCTAATACCAATCCCGTTCAGGAAATCTTTATCAGTAGCGGAACTACCGGAATGATTACTAGCAAACATCTCGTAACTGATGTTGCTTTGTATGAAGAAAGTTTTCGCAAAGGATTCTCTGAATTTTACGGTACTATTGAAGATTATGTAGTTTTGGCCTTGCTTCCTTCCTATCTGGAACGAGAAGGTTCTTCCTTAATTTACATGGTCAAAGATTTAATTGAATTATCCAATCAGCCCGAAAGTGGTTTTTACCTGCACAGTCATGACGAACTCATTGCTAAACTGATTGCTTTAGATCAAGCTGGTCAAAATGTGATTCTGATTGGTGTTACTTTTGCTTTATTAGATTTAATAGAGCAACATCAATTTCAATTACAGCATACCATTATCATGGAAACGGGCGGTATGAAAGGCAAACGCAAAGAAATGATTCGGGAAGAATTACACGAGAAATTGTGCAAGGGATTTGGCGTTTCAGCCATACATTCGGAATATGGAATGACTGAATTACTTTCGCAAGCCTATTCTTTAGGAAACGGCGTGTTTGAATGCCCTTCTTGGATGCAAATCCTAGTTCGGAATACCGAAGATGCTTTGACTTATATCCAAGACGGGAAAACAGGCGGGATCAACGTTATTGATTTGGCTAACATTAATTCCTGCTCGTTTATTGCCACACAAGATTTGGGCAAAAAAAATCCCAATAACTCTTTCGAGGTATTGGGACGTTTTGATAATTCTGATATTCGGGGTTGTAATTTAATGGTTTTGTAAAAATTGATTTGGTTATTTAATCAGTTAACCAAATAAACAGCTAAACCACTCTCACCACAAAATAATTCTTCTTTCCACTTTGCAACAATACAAACTGACTATTGATTAAATCTTTGTTTGAAAGCACAAAATCTTCGGCAACTTTTTCTTTATTTACTGAGATAGAATTGGCCGTCAAAGCGCGTCTTGCTTCGCCATTCGATTTCACAAAACCTGTTTTTTCATTCAAAACAGTAATGATAGCAATTCCCGATTCAATTTCATTTTTGCTGATTTCCGCCTGAGGAACACCATCAAAAACATCTAAGAAAGTAGCTTCGTCCAGTTGTTTTAAATCATCTGAAGTCGAATTCCCGAATAAAATATTCGATGCTTTTATCGCATTTTCTAAATCTTCCGCTGAATGTACCATCACCATAATTTCTTCGGCCAAACGTTTTTGTAACAAACGCAAGTGTGGTGCTTCTCTATGTTTTTCGGTTAAAACTTCAATTTCTTCTTTTGATAAAAAAGTGAAAATCTTAATGTATTTTTCGGCATCAACATCGGATGTATTCAACCAATATTGGTAAAATTTATAAGGTGAAGTTCGGGCTGCGTCCAACCAAATATTTCCTCCTTCTGATTTTCCAAATTTGGTTCCATCCGCTTTTGTAATCAACGGGCATGTTAATGCATAGGTTTTCCCGCCGGCAATTCTACGCACTAATTCGGTTCCAGTGGTAATGTTTCCCCACTGGTCACTTCCTCCCATTTGTAGCGTACAATTTTTCTCTCTGTACAAGTGCAAAAAGTCGTATCCTTGAACGAGTTGGTAGGTAAACTCCGTAAAAGACATTCCTTCAGCCGCTTCAGAAGTCAAACGTTTCTTTACTGAATCCTTAGACATCATGTAATTTACCGTAATGTGTTTCCCAATATCACGAATGAAATCCAGAAAAGAAAAATCCTTCATCCAGTCGTAATTATTCACTAGTTCTGCCGCATTTGTCGCATCCGAAGTAAAATCCAGAAAACGGGACAATTGTCCTTTTATCGCATCTTGATTGTGACGCAAAGTTGCTTCATCTAATAAATTTCTTTCATTCGATTTCCCTGACGGATCACCAATCATTCCTGTTGCACCACCCACTAAAGCTAATGGTTTGTGTCCTGATAGTTGAAAATGTTTCAACAACATTACACCAACTAAATGTCCTATATGCAATGAATCGGCAGTTGGGTCAATTCCCACATACGCCACACGCATTTGTTCCATCAAATGTTCTTCTGTGCCGGGCATAACATCTTGGAGCATTCCCCTCCAAGTTACTTCTTCAATAAAATTTTTCATCTTTTAATCAATTTACTTTCGACAATTCAACCTTTTAGGCTTCGTGCGCGCAAAGGTAAAGTTTATTGTGGAATAGGTTATTTGTTTATTGGGTTATTCGAAAAAAATTATTCGTATTTTCGTAGCATGATTTTAGTCACAGGAGGAACAGGTTTAGTAGGTGCGCATTTATTGCTTCATTTAATTGAATCCCAAAGTATCGGGAAAGAAAAAGTGCGTGCTATTTATCGAAGCACATCTTCAATGGAGAAAACCAAATCGCTTTTCTCTCTGTACAAAAAAGAATCCCTTTTCGAACAAATCGAATGGATCCAAGCAGACATTACCGAAGTTCCTTCGTTAGAAATTGCTTTTCAAAACATTGATACGGTTTACCATTGCGCCGCTTTCATCTCTTTTGATCCAAAAGACGAAGATGAATTGCGAAAAACCAATATTGAGGGCACAGCTAATATTGTAAATTTTTGTATTGATTACCACATAAAAAAACTGTGTTTTGTCAGTTCGATTGCTACTTTAGGCGATTTACTTCCTCATGAAAAATGCATCACCGAAGAAACCGAATGGAATCCAGAAAAGTATCATAATGACTACGCTATTTCTAAATACGGTGCAGAAATGGAAGTTTGGCGCGGACAACAAGAAGGTTTAGCTGTGATAATTGTTAATCCAGGTGTTATTCTCGGGCCCGGTTTTAATGAGCAAGGAAGCGGACAACTTTTTACGAAAGTAAAAAACGGATTGAAATTTTACACTTTAGGCACAACAGGATTTGTTGCCGTTACTGATGTCGTTCGAATTGTTCATGAATTGATGCAAAGCGAAATCAAGAATGAGCGTTTTACTCTGATTGCTAAAAATAGTGTTTTTCGTGATATTCTTAATTCGGTGGCCGATGCATTAGGTGTAAAGAGACCAAAAACTTATGCGAAACCATTTTTAATGGAAATACTTTGGAGATTGGATTGGTTTGTTTCAAATGTCTTCTGGCAAAAAAGAAAGTTATCCAAAGCCACCGCAAGGGCTTCTTACTCAGTAAGCATCTATTCCAATCAGAAGATTAAAGACCAATTACAAACTGATTTCATCGATATTCACCAATACATAAAAGACATTTCGAAACTTTAAATGTGTCGCATTTCTAGTTTAGCTTGGTGGTGTCGTTAGTAATTACAGTTTCTTTTTTAATTTCAGGAAGTGCTGGTTTCTTTTTCTTTTTTTCGAAGTTAATTAAAGAATCTATTTTTGTTTTATTGTCGTCCAATCGTTTTGTAACCTTTTCAAACATCAATTTATAGCCCTTATAGTCTGCCGCATAATACACATTGTTTTTAGCAAACTGAAGACTGTCAATTTTATACTTTTTTAAAATATATTCTCTTGGATTTATTTTAAAAGTATCTAAAGTAGTAGGATTTTGATATTTCATCGCTTCCAAAATAGATAAATCATACATAATATCAACCATAACATCCCTTTCTATCAGTTGTTCCGGTTTATCTATCACTTCTTGTTTACAGCTTACCAATAGCGCGATAACGCCTAAAAATGTTATGATCTTTCTCATTTATGCTATTTTATCTTTCGAATAATAAACGTTTTCCTGCACGAATATCTTTTACTTTAAAAGCAGTATATACTAATTGTCCGTTGACAAAAGTATGTGTAATTCTAGATTTAAAGGTAAAACCCTCAAATGGAGACCATCCACATTTAGCTAAAATATTTTCTTTTTTTACGCTCCAAGGCAAACCGGAATTTACAATAACTAAATCCGCATAATAGCCTTCTTTTATAAAACCACGCTTTTCAATTTTGAAAATCTTTGCTGGATTGTGACACATTTTCTCCACAATTTTCTCCACGCTAATTTTCCCCTGATGGAAAGCCTCAAACATAGCCACAACAGCGTGTTGTACTAGTGGTCCGCCAGAAGGCGCATTCAAATACAATTGTTTTTTCTCTTCTAACGTATGCGGTGCGTGATCTGTTGCAATAACATCAATTCTGCCATCTAGCAAGGCTTCCCAAAGCACTTTTCTGTCATTAGTCGTTTTTACCGCTGGATTCCATTTTATAAGATTGCCTTTAGTTGCATAATCCTCATTGGTAAACCACAAATGATGCACACAAACTTCGGCAGTGATTTTCTTATCTTCCAAAGGAATTTTGTTGGTAAACAAACCCATTTCTTTGGCCGTCGAAAGATGAAAGATATGCAAGCGAGCTCCTGTTTTCTTAGCCAGCGCTACCGCTTTTGAAGATGAAATATAACATGCTTCCTCGCTTCGTATAAGGTGATGCATCGTAACGGGAACGTCGTCTCCATACTCTTCTTTGTATTTTGCTAAATTATTTTTGATAGTCGTTTCATCTTCACAATGCACCGCTATAAGCATGGGTGTACTCGAAAATATTTTCTCTAAAGTCGCTTCATTGTCCACCAACATATTCCCGGTTGAGGAACCTAAAAATATTTTGATTCCAGCAACGTTTTTTGGATTTGTTTTTAAAACCTCTTCTAAATTATCGTTGGTTGCCCCCATCATAAACGAATAATTCGCATATGATTTTTGCGCCGCCAGCTCGTATTTTTGTTCTAATATTTCTTGGGTAACCGCATTCGGAACTGTATTAGGCTGTTCGATATAAGACGTAATTCCACCCGCAACTGCGGCTCTGGATTCAGATTCAATATCCCCTTTATGCGTCAATCCTGGCTCTCTAAAATGCACTTGATCATCAATTGCACCAGGAATCAAATAATTCCCTTCGGCATCAATAATTTTACAGTCCGAAAATTTGGCACTGATTGTTGCTGAAACTTCAACAATTAAGTCATTCTCTATTAACACATCGCCTTCAAAAATTACTCCTTCATTTACTATTTTGGCATTCTTAATTAAAACCCTGTTCATCGTATCTTTTTCTTATAATGTGTTGAATAATTTTTTTAATCTCAGCGCAATAACTCCAAAAACGGCTTCAATAATTATCGAATTACTCATCTTGGATTGCCCCTTTGTTCTGTCGGTAAAAATAATCGGAACCTCAACAATTTGGAAACTTTTGCAGTAGGTTCTGTATTTCATCTCAATTTGAAAAGCGTAGCCAACAAATTTTATTTTATCTAAATTGATCTCTTCTAGCACTTTTCTTTTGTAACAAACAAAACCGGCTGTGGCATCATGAATTTTCATTCCAGTAATCATTCGTACATAAACCGATGCGAAATAGGACATCAAGACACGGCTCAATGGCCAGTTTACAACATTTACACCAGTTACATATCGGGATCCAATCGCTAAATCGGCATCCCCTAAATGGCAGGCGTTATATAGTTTCTCTAAATCATTTGGATTGTGGGAAAAATCAGCATCCATTTCAAAAATAAAATCATATTTATGACGCAATGCCCATCTGAATCCATGAACATAAGCTGTTCCTAAACCAGATTTTTTGTTTCTTTTTTCCAAAAACAATCTTCCTTCAAATTCCGATTGAAGTAAAACGACCTTATCAGCAGTGTGATCAGGTGAATTATCATCAATAATAAGAATATGAAAAGATTTATGTTGCGAAAGCACCGATCGGATAATGCTTTCTATATTTTCAATTTCGTTATAGGTAGGGATTATAACAATACAATCATTCATTTTTCGACTAATTTCACCGCAAAAGTAACGTTTTTATGCCATTTGTTGCTTATTAAAATTATAATAAAAAGAATGATGGAAAAATTACTAATTTTGCAGCGTTATGATCGAAACTATACTTCATCCAAGAATAACTGAAAACGAAGACTGGGCTACCACTCTTTTTGTGCTGTCGTTTGCTATTATTGCCATAACTAAATCGATTTTCGAAAATAGATTTGGTGATTTTGCTAATTTGATTTTTTCAAACAAATACACTAAAGTTTATAAAGATAACAGTAATTTAAAGAGCGGATTTACTATCGCTTTATTTCTCGTACAAGTTATTTCTCTTGCATTTTTCATTCAGATATCGCTGAGTTATTTTGGCTATGCCTCAAAAACAGATTGGGTATTATACATCCAAATATTTACTTTTCTAATTTTCTTTATTTTATCTAAATATTTAATAGAAAAAATAATTGCCACATCCTTCAATATTGAAGAATTTATGGATCAGTTTAACCTTCAAAAAGTCACTTACAGGACTTATATTGGACTATTAATACTGCCAATTAATGTTATTTTGTTTTATTACGACTCATTTTCAAGAAATATTCCACTTGCGATTATAGCTACAGCACTATTAGTCAATGTTTTAACATATTTAATTTCAATAAAAAACTATCAAAATGTAATATTGGGTAAGTTGTTTTACTTTATTTTATATCTTTGCGCTCTTGAAATAGCCCCCTATTATTTTATGTATTATTGGTTAATAAAAGGGAATGCTTAGAAAACGTTTAGATATGAAAGTGAAAACAATTTTGGTGTCACAACCCGAACCTAAGGCGGAAAATTCCCCTTACTTTGAACTTCAACAAAAGCATAAAGTAAAAATTGATTTCAGACCTTTTATTCACATAGAAGGAGTTAATGCAAAAGAGATTAGACTTCAAAAAATTGATCTTAACCACTACACCGCAATTATTTTAACGAGTAAAAATGCCGTAGATCATTTTTTTAGAGTGGCTGATGAAATGCGTTATAAAGTTCCTGAAGCATTAAAATACTTTTGCCAATCAGAAGCTATTGCTTTTTATCTGCAAAAATACGTAGTGTATAGAAAACGCAAAATTTATGTTGGACCAAAAGATTTTGCTGATTTGTCTCCACTAATAAAAAAATACA
>JAGOJA010000128.1 GCA_017995345.1 Flavobacterium sp. | reverse complement strand
TAAAGTCCAATAGACCTCTATTCAGAACTCAAAATTGATTGTCAAGAAAAGTTTCTGGTCTTTTTAAAACAAAAAAAGGATGCTTTTTTACGGCATCCTTTTAATTTTTTTGAGAAAAAAAATTATTTTCTTTTCATTACTCTTTCTACAGCTTCAACAATCGCTTGATTGTTTAATTTGTATTTATCCATTAATTGTTCTGGTGTTCCAGATTCTCCAAAACTGTCATTCACTGCTACAAACTCTTGTGGCAATGGACTGTTCAAAGCTAGTACTCTAGAAATGCTTTCGCCAAGACCACCAAGAATGTTATGTTCTTCAGCAGTTACAATACATTTTGTTTTTTCCAATGATTTCAAAATCGCTGCTTCATCCAATGGTTTGATTGTATGAATATTGATTACTTCAGCAGAAATCCCCTGCGCTTCTAATGCTTCGGCAGCAACAAGCGCTTCCCAAACTAAATGTCCTGTAGCTACGATAGTTACATCAGAACCTTCAGTTAAAACAATTGCTTTTCCAATTTCGAAAGGTTCGTCAGCTGGCATAAAGTTAGGCACCACTGGACGACCAAAACGCAAATAAACAGGGCCGTGGTGCTCCGCAATTGCTAAAGTAGCTGCTTTGGTTTGGTTATAATCACACGTATTGATTACCGTCATTCCAGGCAACATTTTCATTAAACCGATATCTTCAAGGATTTGGTGTGTTGCACCGTCTTCTCCTAAAGTTAGTCCAGCATGTGAGGCACAAATCTTTACATTTTTCTCTGAATACGCAACGGATTGACGAATTTGATCATAAACTCTTCCTGTTGAGAAGTTTGCAAAAGTTCCTGTAAAAGGAATTTTTCCACCAATAGTTAATCCTGATGCAATTCCAATCATGTTTGCTTCAGCAATTCCAATTTGGAAAAAACGCTCTGGGTGATTTTTCTTGAAATCATCAAACTTTAAAGAACCTATTAAATCTGCACAAAGTGCTACAACATTTTCGTTTTTTTGGCCTAATTCAGTCATTCCCGCTCCAAAACCTGAACGTGTATCTTTGCTTCCTGTATTTGTATATTTTTTCATTTTCTAATTTAGATTTTAGCAGTATTCAACTGAACACTAATTACTGTACCTCGACTGTGCTCGAGATGACAACTGAACACTTTCTAATAGTCTGAGTTTCCTCCAACATTATAATTTTGTCCTAAAGCATTTTCTAGTTGAGCATCATTAGGCGCTTTACCGTGCCAAGCATGGGTATTCATCATAAAATCTACTCCATTACCCATTTCAGTATGCAACAATACACAAACCGGTTTTCCTTTTCCAGTTCTTGATTTAGCATCATTCATACCCGCAATAATAGCTTCGATGTCGTTTCCTTTTTCAATTTCTAAAACATCCCAATCAAAAGCTTCAAACTTAGCAGGGATACTTCCCATGGCTAAAACTTCATCTGTAGTACCGTCAATTTGTTTACCGTTTAGATCGATTGTAGCGATAAGATTGTCTACCTTTTTTGCAGAAGCATACATGATTGCCTCCCAGTTTTGGCCTTCTTGCAATTCCCCATCGCCGTGAAGCGTATAGATAATATGGTTGTCACCATTCAATTTTTTTGCTTGAGCAGCACCAATTCCTACTGACAATCCTTGTCCAAGAGAACCAGATGCAATGCGCACTCCCGGTAATCCGTCATGTGTAGTTGGATGTCCTTGCAATCTAGAATTAATCAAACGGAAAGTAGCTAGTTCTGCTACTGGAAAATAACCGCTTCTTGCTAAAACGCTATAAAATACAGGCGAAATATGTCCGTTTGAAAGGAAGAAAAGATCTTCTCCAATACCGTCCATTTCAAAACCTTCTTTACGTTCCAGTATACTTTGGTATAAAACTACAAGAAATTCAGTACACCCTAAAGAACCACCTGGGTGACCTGAGTTGACTGCGTGTACCATTCGAAGAATATCTCTTCTGACTTGGATTGTTAAATCGCTTAATTGTTGTGTGTTCGGTTTCATTTGTGTGTTAAAATTAGACTGCGCAAATATAATCAGATATTTTGATTAATGAATGGTTCCTTTTTTAGATTTATCAATAGTTATTAAGGATTGTGTTTTATTTTCAGCGCAATCATTTTTTACGAATTATCAAGGATTCAGCACCCTGCAGCTAGGTTTGAAGAGTTATCATAAAACATTCAGGAAGAAATAATACGAACTAAGAAGAAAATGAAGCTCTGAAAAACATTTATTATTCCTATAAAACTGCTTCAAAAACAACTATTATTATAGGAAGCAGACCTATGTATTTAGGTCTGTTATCGAAAATTTATTTGTTTTTTAAGACAGTACCTCGATTTCTAATTACAATTAGAATTACGTTTTATAAATAGATGAAAAAAGCGCACTTCGAGCTAAAATATAGTAGGTAGCAATTATATTTATTTCTTAAATACTTTAAACCTGTATGCTGTGCTAGCATTTATTAAAATCCCTCAGCAATTATTTCTAGTAATTTTGGATTCATAATTTCCAAAGTTCTGCCTTGGTTTTTTAATATTTCTTGCTCTTCAAAAAAACCAATTACCCGGACTACTGTTTCTTCGGATGTTTCACTGTATTTTGCAATATCCGATTTTGTCATAGTGATTTCTGATTTCCCATTTACATTTCTGTATTTTTCATTTAGAATTAATAAAATTAAAGCTATTTTTTCTTTGGCTGATTTATGTGATAATGAAGAAATTAAATTGATCCAAACATTAAATTCGAAGCTTAATATTTCAACTAAATTAAAGGATAAATTTGGTGCTTTTTTAGAAATTTCAATAAACTCCTTTCCTTCATAAATCTCAACCTCACTGTCTTCTAAAAAAATTGCGGATACAGGATGTTTTTCGTTACTTAATAAGGGTCTAAAACCAAAAAATTCGCCTTGTGTGTATACATAAACAATTCTTATTTTCCCGTCAAGACTAAGCTGTTCTATCTTTACTTTTCCACTTTTTAATCGATATACCGCTTTTGGATTAGAACCTTCTTCATATAATATTTCCCCCTTAGGGTACATTTTTGTACTTCTAATTTTATCTAATTCTTGCATAAATTCAGATTTTATTTTATCTAAAAGTGCATTACTTTTAAATGAATATTTTGAAAGTACAAAGCTCATAATAACTTATTTGGTTTACGTTGACGACGGTCAGTTTTAATACTGTAAATGTACACTAACTTTATAGTTTTCAAAATGAATAAATGGAAGAATGGAACATATTAATTTAGACCTCACATAAATTTTTAATGATGAAGCAAAAACCGTAACTTTATAACATAGTTGACGTATTGTTTCTTGAGAAATCAGCAGGACATTGCTTTTAAGGAATCTAGTATTAATTCAATTGAAACGGCTAAATCTAATTTGGCACTTATTAATGTCTCATTAAAAAAACCTCGATTTTTGAGGAAATACTTTTAAACATACTATAAAGATCACTTTCAAAGTGCCAGTTTTGAGTATAAAGCCCAATAATATAGCAAAGATTGCTAGTTCTGTCTTGAAAGTATCTTATGCAAAAGCACTATAATACGGATCTTTAGCCTTAAATAATGCATCTAAAAAAAAATGAAATAGTTGACAACCATCAACTTTTAGATAGTAAGCTTACTTTAAATTTGTATTATAATTTAACAATCTTAAAAAACAAAATGAAAACAAAATTACACATCGCAATATTATTTATGTTAGTACTATTAAGCTCAATTAGCAACGCTCAAACCTTTACAGTTGAAAAATCTGAATTGAGTTATGAAAATGATTTACGTCCTTGCTTAGTTACTACTGTTGATCCATCAACCAAAGAACTAAAAAAAGCTTGGGTAAAATATGTGAAAAAAAATCTAGGAGTAAAAATAAAAGGAATCGGATTTTTTTCTGATGATGCCATTCTGAAAGCCGAAGATGTTATCGCACCATCAATTGCGCCAAATAGATTCAATCTATATACGAGAATTGCTGAAACTCCATCTGGTTCGCAAATGAAAGTATTCGCATCTTTTGGATATGATTTATTTATTAATGAAAATAATTACCCTACTGAGTTTGACAATATTAAAATGTTGATGAATGATTTTCTGTATGAAACATTAAATGAATATTACACCGCCGAAACAAAAAGTTTGAACAAAGCCACGGCCAGTTATAATAAAAATAAATTAAAAGAATTAAAATCAATAAATAGCAACGAAAAGAAATTGGTGAAAACGGATGTTGATATTGCAAAAAACACCATTTCTGAATATGATACTACCGAAACAAAAATTAAAAAAACAAAAGCATTAAACAAATTGTTTTATAATAAGACCAAAATGGAAAAGGAAAATAGCGAATCTAAAATAAATATTCAAAATTTAGAAAATCAAATTAAAACCAATTTAGAATCAATAGAAGCGCTAAGAAATAGTCATAACGGACTGATTAAATAATAGATAAAACAAATATATAGCTACAGATGAAAAAAGAAAGTGATGGCTTCGCAAATAAAGACGAAAAAACAAATGCTGGTACTAGTGTTTTGAAGAAAAAAAGAAATCTATGGTTCTATGTTTCATTGGTTTTCTTTTTTAGTACAATAGGTGTTTATTTCTGGAAAGAGTATCAAATTAATCAAACCAAAAAAACGTACACCCTGAAGGCAAACGACTTACTAAATAAAAAAACGCAAGAAATGTTAAAAGCATTTACAAAACCGTTAACTTGGGCGATACGTGCAGACATAACAAGAGGCAACAATGAACAAGTAAATTTACTTTATAATGATTTAGTAAAACTCCCTAATATCACTATGCTGAATTTTATTGACACTAAAAATGTAATAACTGCTTCTACAGATAAAAATTTTGAAGGAAAAAGTGCCACTTCAATTTTTGACAAGTCTTTAAGTTCAACTACAAGTTTTTTGATACAACAAAAATCTGAAAGTGAATGGTTAATTGCAAGCCCCGTCAATGGATTTGATAAAAAACTAGGAACAATAGTTTATAAATACAAAAATAAAAATATAATATTAGACTAATTTATAGTACAAAACAGCGAGTAGTTCAAATTGGTATTTTTAAATTAAAAAAATAACAGCAACCACTCTACTTATTTTATTTGACTGTGCGCTTTGCGGACTAATTAGATTTTTTTGCCACGAATTCAGAATTCTTTTTTAATTAAAATTCTATAAAGCCATTGTTTCAAAAGGCTTTAACTAGCGTAATTCGTGAATTGGTGGCTATTTTTTAGCAATAGTACAAGTAAAGTATAGTTATCTTATTGTATTTCAAATAATAATACTTGAAGTTTAAAGACAAAATGAATATGATTAAAAAAATTTTAAATTATGAAATAATTCAAATAGGAAGTGACATCATAATTGTAGCTTCACTTGTCAAGTTAGTTGCGTTTATTTTATTAGTTATTGTAGTGTTAGGTTTATTAAAAAAAATGATCTACAAAAGCACTAAAATTGATGCGCCAAAAAAGTATTCCATATTTAGCTTAGTAAAATACTTTTTTTTAGTATTTGCGACACTTACTGGATTACAAATCATCGGGTTTGACCTTTCTGTATTAATTGCAGGCTCTGCGGCACTTTTGGTAGGAATTGGCTTGGGTTTGCAAAATTTATTTAGTGATTTTATTTCAGGAATTATAATTTTGTTTGACTCTACCGTAAAAGTAAATGATATCATAGAAGTAAACGGAACGGTGAGTATTGTACAAGAAATTAATTTGAGAACAACCACAGTCTTGACACGAGATGAAAAATACATTATTTTGCCCAATTCTCATTTAACTAAAAATGAACTCATTAATTGGACTCACAGTAGTGTTTCTTCCCGTTTTGAAGTGTTAATTGGTGTTGATTATTCCTCGGATATTAATCAAGTAATGCAAATTTTAAAAGATATAGTTTTAAATCAAGAAGGAGTTCAAAAGGAACCCAAACCTTTTGTACGTTTTATCGAATTTGGAGCGTCTTCTTTAGATTTTTCTGTAATATTTTGGTCAGAGGAAGTTTTTAAAGTCAATAATATAAAGAGTGATTTAAGAATCAAAATATTTAATGCATTTAAAGAAAATAAAATCGAAATTCCATTTCCACAAAGAGTAGTTCATCTTAAAAATCAAAACTAATGAACGATGAAATTGAAAAAATCCTTTATAATCCAACAGTAGGAAAAATAACAACAATTATTATTGGTATTGCAATTATCTGGATGGTTATCAAAGGATTACAGAAAAACATTTTCTCAAAAATTGGAGATACTGATAATAGATACAAAGCCAAAAAATTCAGTAGTTTTTTGGGCTATTTACTTACAATTATCTTATTAATTGTTGTTTTTAGTGATAAACTAGGAAGTTTTACCATGGCACTAGGTGTTGCTGGTGCCGGAATTGCCTTTGCGCTACAAGAAGTAATTGCTTCTTTTGCAGGATGGCTAGCTATTTTATTTGGAGGGTTTTATAAAACTGGTGATAGAGTACAGCTTGGCGGCGTGAAAGGAGATGTTATGGATATCGGTGTTTTGCGTACCACTATAATGGAAACGGGACAATGGGTTGATGGAGACCTATACAACGGACGTATTGTTCTAATAACAAACAGTTATGTTTTTAAAGAACCTGTTTTTAATTATTCTGGTGATTTTCCTTTTTTATGGGACGAAATTAAAATTCCGATACAATATGGAAGTAATTATGAAAAAACTAAATCAATTTTACTAAGTATTGGCGAGGAAGTAGCGGGAGATTTAACAAAACAATCCAAAGAAAAATGGGCTGCTATGCAAAACAAATATCTTCTTGAAGATGCGCAAACCGAACCATTAGTCTCATTGATAGCCAATGATAATTGGGTCGAATTTACACTGCGATTTGTGGTAAGCTACAAAAAAAGACGCGCTACGAAAACGGAATTATTTACAAGAATTTTAAACCAAATTGAAGCTACAAATGGGGAAATAAAATTTGCATCAGCTACTTTTCAATTAGTAGAGGCTCCAGACTTTACCGTTAATATCAAAAAATAATTGTGAATTTACACGGTTTAACAATCATAAACAGTTAGTAAATAAACTGTAAACCATTATGAAAATATAGTAAGATTCAATTGAAACTCACAAGAAAGCCCGCAAATATACGGGCTTCCTAATTAAAAAAAAAGATTGCTATTTTATTTTCTCCTGAAAAAGGGGCGTCTTACGTATTTGTTATTGCGTCAGCTTTATGGGCTTGTTTGTTGATGTGTGACATTGCAATCCCAGTTAGCAAAGCATCCGTTTTTTTCTCTTCGTCCAGACTCAGTGCTAACAAATTCGCTGCTTTATTTTCTCCTAATGTTTTTGCATAGGCGTGCAACGTACCGTAAGTAGCAATTTCAT
>JAGOJA010000127.1 GCA_017995345.1 Flavobacterium sp. | reverse complement strand
GGATCAATCCTAAAACCTGTGGGCTACAAATTTTTTTTGCGTTTGATAGGTTTTTATTGAATATTTGGTGCGCTTTACGTAATAGTCTTTTCAAAAACTTGTTGTAAAACACGATTTTTTGATATTAGTTTATTTTTAACAACAAATAGCTGTTCAATTAAACTTTAAACAAAACTTAATTCCTTAATTTTGTGCAACATTTTATAAAAACATAATAAAAAAGTATACTATGAGTTCATTTGACGTAGTCATTATAGGTTCTGGACCAGGCGGATATGTATCAGCAATTCGTTGCGCACAATTGGGATTCAAAACAGCAATTATCGAGAAGTATTCCACTCTTGGAGGAACTTGCCTAAATGTAGGTTGTATTCCTTCAAAAGCATTACTTGCTTCTTCCCGTCATTATAGTGAAATTGCTCATTTTGCTGATCACGGAATTGAAGTTTCTGGAGAAGTAAAAGTAAACCTTGAAAAAATGAATGCTCGGAAACAAGCTGTTGTTGATCAAACTTCTGGTGGTGTAAAATATTTAATGGATAAAAATAAAATTACAGTTCTTGAAGGATTGGGTTCGTTTGTTGATGCTACACATGTTGCGGTTGCAAAAGCAGATGGAACTTCTGAAACTATCGAAGCTAAAAATATCATAATCGCTACAGGTTCAAAACCGTCTTCTTTGCCTTTTATCAAAATTGATAAAGAAAGAATCATCACTTCTACTGACGCGTTGAAACTTAAAGAAGTACCAAAACATTTGGTAATTATTGGCGGAGGAGTTATCGGTATTGAATTAGGTCAAGTGTATTTACGATTGGGAGCACAAGTTTCAGTAGTCGAATATTTGGATAGAATTATTCCGGGAATGGATGCTTCATTGTCTAAGGAATTGACTAAAGTATTGAAGAAACAAGGCATGAAATTCTATGTTTCACACAAAGTGAAGTCAGTAGAAAGAGATGGCGAAGGTATTATTGTTCAAGCTGAAAATACAAAAGGGGAGACAATAGCTCTTGAAGGAGATTATTCGTTGGTTTCTGTGGGACGCCGTCCGTATACAGATGGATTGAATGCTTATAAGGCAGGAGTTAAAATCTCTGATAGAGGAATGGTTGAAGTAAACGATCACTTACAAACTAACATTCCTAATATTTATGCTATTGGTGATGTGGTTCGTGGAGCGATGTTAGCACACAAAGCAGAAGAAGAAGGAGTAATGGTTGCTGAGATTTTAGCAGGTCAAAAACCACATATTGATTATAACTTGATTCCTGGTGTCGTTTACACGTGGCCGGAAGTGGCTGCTGTAGGACAAACGGAGGAACAATTGAAAACAAATGGAGTAGATTACAAATCAGGAAGTTTTCCTTTCAAAGCTTTAGGTCGTGCTAGAGCTGGTGGTGATTTAGACGGATTTGTAAAAATTCTTGCTGACGCAAAAACAGATGAAGTGCTGGGAGTTCATATGATTGGAGCTCGTTGTGCGGATTTAATCGCTGAAGCTGTTACTGCAATGGAATTTAAGGCCTCGGCGGAAGACATTTCGAGAATGTCTCATGCACACCCAACATTTGCAGAAGCAATTAAAGAAGCAGCATTAGCCGCTACTGATAATAGAGCGTTGCATGTGTAATTAGAAAATGAAATTTTATTTGAAAAATAAGGAAACCCGTTCAATTGAACGGGTTTTGTTTTGTTAAAAGGAGTGTTTGTTTAGTCTTTAGCTATAAATAAACTTTTATAGTTGTCCCAATGGTTATAAATTAGAAACATATTTCCCAAGAAAAGGAATAGGGCAGTAGGAATTCCTTCTGGAGACAAGAAAAAATTAATAAATAAAATGTTTATGGTTATTGGTAAAATCAAGATACTGGCAAGTGTAACATAGCGCCCAGTTACAAATGCTACACCGCATAATAATTCTATTGATTTGGCTAATGGCATGATATAAGTAGATGCAACTAAGCCTACATTGAAAGCCTTGAAGTTTCCAGTTACTTCGGGTTCTGGTGCTAATTTTAGAAAAAAGCTAATTGATGCAAAAAGAAGTAAAAGCCCAATTAAAGTTCGGATAATAATAATTGCAAATTTCATAGTATATTGTTTTAGAGGTTACAAATTTGGTAATTGTTATTGTGGAATTGCATTTTCATCCATATACATGATTTCCCATTGGTGTCCGTCTAAATCGGCAAAACTATGGGAATACATCCATCCATAATCTTGCGGTTCCATATAAGCAGTTCCGCCTGCATTTAATGCTTTCTGTATCAATTTATCTACTTTTTCTCTATTTTCAACATCTATGGCAATTAATACTTCGGTATTTTTATGGGCATTGCAAATTTCTTTTTTGGTAAAGTCTTTAAAACGTTGCTCAGTGACGAGCATCGCAAAAATATTTTCTCCTAATATCAGGCAAGTGGCATTTTGATCAGTAAATTGTGGATTAAAAGAAAATCCGAGTTGAGTAAAAAAATCAATTGATTTTTTTAGATCTTTAATAGCTAAATTGATGAAAATTTTTGAAGCCATAATGACAAAGATTAAACAATTAAAAGAATCTAAAACTGATCATGCACTATCAAATTTACAAAAAAATAAGCTAATTTTAGTATAATCAGTTATTGAAGGTTTGTTTTTTGTTGTAATTTTGAATTTTAAACACTAATATTTTTTGAGAACTTCAATTTACAAGTCTATTTCTGATCCAAAATTGTTCAAACAGCAACTTTTATGTTGGTCGCAACAGTTTCGAGAAATCATTTATTTTGACAGTAACGATTATAACCAAAATTACTCTAGTTATGATTGTGTTGTAGCTGTTGATGCATTTACTTCTATAAAGACGGATTTTTTCAACGCTTTTGAGGATTTAAAACAATACCAGCAAAGTACCAAAGACTGGCTTTTTGGCTACTTATCGTATGATTTAAAAAACGACATTGAGCAATTACACTCTACCAATTTTGATGGATTGAATTTTCCCGAGTTGTATTTCTTTCAACCTAAAAAGTTGTTTTTATTGAAAGGAGATCAATTGGAGATTCAATATCTCAACTTGTGTGACGATGAAGTGGAGGCAGATTTTGAAGAAATTTTAGAATGTCAAAAGTCTAAAGTTGAAACGGATGCAATGCTAAAAATTCAGCAACGGGTTTCAAAGGAGAATTATCTGGATAAGGTTTCTAAAATAATAACACACATTCGTCAAGGCGATATTTATGAAGCTAATTTTTGTATGGAGTTTTTTGCCGAAAATGCAACGATTAACCCAATTGAAATATTTACAAAACTAAACGAGATTTCTCGACCGCCATTTGCCGTTTTTTTTAAAAATCACAAACACTTTTTGCTTTCGGCGACACCAGAACGCTATTTACGAAAAGTAGGAGACCTTGTTGTTTCTGAACCAATTAAAGGAACCGCCAAACGTTTTTTAGACCCACTTGAAGATGAGAAGTCAAAAATGCAATTGGCTTTAGACCCAAAAGAAAGATCGGAAAATATTATGATTACGGATTTAGTTCGTAATGATTTATCGCGAACGGCACAAAAAGGATCTGTTGAAGTAAAAGAGTTGTGTGGCATTTATTCTTTTTTGCAAGTGCATCAAATGATATCGACGGTAACATCAAAATTAGACCCACAATATTCCGTTGTTGAAGTAATAAAAACCACATTTCCAATGGGAAGCATGACTGGAGCGCCAAAGATTTCGGCGATGAAAATCATCGAGGAACAAGAAGAAACGAAACGTGGTTTGTATAGTGGTGCTGTGGGGTATTTTGCACCCAACGGAGATTTTGATTTCAATGTGGTTATCCGAAGTATTTTGTACAATCAAGAAAAAGCTTATGTTTCTTTTTCAGTTGGAAGCGCAATCACTTCACAATCAGTTCCTGAAAAGGAATATGAAGAATGCTTGCTTAAAGCAAAAGCTATGCGAGAAGTTTTAAGTTAAATCAAAATGAATTAAGTAAATTTGAACATGCTACAGAAATTCCAAAATCACTTGCTTGATAATTTTCAGTTTTTAAATGGTAAAAAAATACTCCTTGCCACCAGTGGCGGCAAAGACAGTATGGTGATGTTGCATTTATTTCAGGAATTAGATTACAACATAGGAATTGCACATTGCAATTTTCAATTGCGCGGTGTGGAAAGTTTTCAAGATCAAAATTTTGTTCAAGAATATGCTGCTGCAAATAATATCCCGGTTTTTATAACACAATTTGACACCAAAGCTTTTGCCGAAGATTATAAAGTTTCTACTCAAGTTGCAGCGCGTGAATTGCGATACAATTGGTTTTATGAATTATTAGGAACTGAGAAATTCGATTTTATTTTAACTGCTCACCACGCTGATGACAATCTGGAAACGTTCCTTATCAATCTAAGCAGAGGAACAGGATTAGATGGTTTGACAGGGATTCCGAAACAGAACGAAAAAATAGTTCGTCCGCTTTTGGCATTTAGCCAAGAAGAAATGGAACAATATGCCCGTTTCAATGACATTAAATGGCGTGAAGACAGCAGTAATGCTTCTGATAAGTACCTTAGAAATAAAATTAGGCATCATCTGGTTCCGATCTTAAAGGATTTGAATCCAAATTTTCTTTCTTCCTTTTATAAAACCCAAACGTATTTGCAAGAAGCACAAGATATGGTGGAAGATGCTTCAATTATGATTTATCAGCAAGTTGCAAAGCAAGAGGAGGATACTATTTATTTTGATTTAAAGAAATTAAAAAAATTACCCAATTATAAATCGTATTTGTACCAATGGCTGAAAGAATTTGAATTTTCTGCTTGGGATGATATTTATGATTTGGTCGAAAGTCAATCTGGGAAATATATTTTTTCTCCTGAATATCGATTGTTGAAAGATAGAAATTCTTTAATTTTGAGTCCTATTCATTTAGAAAATAAAGAAGAAAAATATTTCATTACTGAAAATCAAATAGAAGTTAAAGTTCCCTTAAATCTTTCGTTTTGTAAAGCAGCAGATATAAGTTTCGACTCAAATAAAACTATATTTGTCGATGCTGATAAATTACAATATCCATTGATTTTGCGCCATTGGAACAAAGGAGATAGTTTTCAACCTTTTGGGATGAATGGTAAATCGAAAAAAGTGAGCAAGCTTTTTAAAGATGAAAAATTATCATTAGTCGAGAAAGAAAACTCGTGGCTTTTATGTTCTAATGATGAAATAGTTTGGATTATTGGTCTTCGTCAGGACGAACGCTTTAAAATAGAAAATACAACAACGAATAGACTTAAAATACAGTTAGAAGAATGAAGAAATTACTACTACTTATTGCTTTTTTGGCTTTTGCCAATGTAAATGCTCAAATTCTGGATCCCGCAAAATGGTCTACTAAATTAGAAAAAAAATCGGAGACTAATTATATTCTTACTTTCAATGTTATCATAGAAAATGATTGGCATTTGTATTCTCAGTTTACTCCAGACGGCGGACCTTTACCGCTAGAAATTACCTTCAAAAATCAAAAAGGGAACTTTAATTTAGTTGGCAAAGCCAAAGAAAGCAAGACAAGAACTGCTTTTAATGATATATTTGAAGTTAACGAAACATTCTTCGAAAAGAAAGGTCAAATTCAGCAAGAAATTACAATAACCAACCCGAAGTTGACTGAAATTAAAGTCGATTTTAATTATCAGGTGTGTAAAGAGGTTTGTATCAATGTGGAGAAAAATTTCACCTTCTCCATCTCGGCGGTTACCAAAACCACGTCAGTTGTTGCAACGGATGACTTAATCACAATTGATTCGGCAAAAGTAGATACTGTAGTATCTCAAACCGGAATTACTAAAACGGAGGTTGATATTCCCGAAAAAACCGGTACTCTTGATTCTAAACCAGCAACAAAAAGAGGATTGTGGTCTATTTTCTTCATCGCTTTTTTATCTGGATTTGCCGCATTGCTTACTCCCTGTGTCTTCCCGATGATTCCTATGACGGTAAGTTTTTTTACAAAACAAAGTAAAACAAAAGCAAAAGGAATTAGAAACGCCATTATTTATGGAATTGCAATTATTTTCATTTATGTGGTTTTAGGCTTTTTAGTGACTTGGATTTTTGGAGCCGATGCATTGAATGCGTTGTCTACGAATGTTTGGTTTAATGTTATTTTCTTTGTTTTGTTAGTCACATTTGCAGCTTCGTTTCTAGGTGCTTTTGAAATTATGTTACCCAACTCTTGGGCAAACAAAGTTGATAATCAAGCGGATAGAGGCGGAATAATTGGGATTTTATTCATGGCTTTGGCTTTAGCTATTGTATCCTTTTCTTGCACAGGACCTATTGTTGGAACACTTTTAGTTGAAGCTGCTTCCAAAGGTGGAATTGCGCCAATAATTGGAATGTTCGGATTTTCTTTAGCTTTAGCCTTACCATTTATGTTGTTTGCAATGTTCCCGGGTTGGTTGAATTCTTTACCAAAATCTGGTGGTTGGTTGAATACCGTTAAAGTGGTTTTAGGATTTTTAGAATTAGCTTTGGCATTCAAATTTTTGTCGAATGCGGATTTAGTACTGCAATTGCATTTCTTAGAAAGAGAAGTTTTCTTGGCAATTTGGATTGCTATTTTTGGAACACTAGCCTTTTATTTATTCGGAAAAATTACCCTACCTCATGATAGCCCGATGACACATATTTCAGTAGGAAGATTGTCTCTTGGATTGGTGGTTTTAGCCTTTACCATATATTTGATCCCTGGAATTTGGGGAGCACCGTTAAAATTAATTTCTGGTTTTCCACCACCCATGACGTATAGTGAAAGTCCTTATGGAGTAGGGAGCTCAAAAGGCGGTTCGAATGCATCAGCCCTAGTTTTGCCTGTTGGAGCGCATTTAGGACCACATGATCTTATTGCTTTTGAAGATTACGAAAAAGGATTGGCTTATGCTAAATCAGTAAACAAACCAATTTTACTTGATTTCACAGGATATGCTTGTGTAAATTGCAGAAAAATGGAAGATTATGTTTGGTCTGATCCTGCAGTTCTAAAAATATTGCAAGACGAAGTAGTTTTGATTTCTTTGTATGTTGATAGTAAAGATGAATTGCCAAAAAACGAGCAATATGTATCTAAAGAAACTGGGAAAGAAATTGTAAGTGTAGGAAATAAATGGAGTGATTTTCAAATCACAAGATACAAAGCTAACGCGCAACCGTATTACATCGTTTTAGATACTGAAGAAAATATGTTGTCTGATAAACCAGAAAGTTATAATTCAGATATCAATGAATACAAAGCATGGTTAAGAGAAGGAATTGATCGTTTTAAAAAAGCAAAATAATACTTTTCGTCAGTACTAAAGATTAATCTGAATCTTTAAACACAAATTGCCCTAATTTCCTAGAATTAATTTTAGGAAATCAGGGCGATTTTATTTAATAGTATTTCCGTAATTAGTAAGTATAAAGCG
>JAGOJA010000040.1 GCA_017995345.1 Flavobacterium sp. | reverse complement strand
TACACAAACATTCTCATTTATACACTTCGGCTGATTTAATATCTTTTCCGGGACGCATTTTTCAAATTCAAAATTCATTTCCTTATAACAAAACCGAAATGAAGTCTTTTTTAGAAAACACGCAAGCAAATATCACAACCCGTAATTTTCCGGACAGTGTAGAAAGCATTCGAAAAAAATGGAAAATAAAAGATGGAGGAAATCTATATTGTTTTTTCACAACTGATGAAAACAATGATAAAATAGTCTTAATTTGCACCAAAATATAATAAAATGAAATACGTCATTACGCTAACTTTATTGTTCTTAAGTCTCAATGCATTTGCTCAAAAACCTTGTGAATACAGCACAAATGTTACTGATTCAATAGGCACCTACAAATCAACGCAAGAATATATGATTGCGGAGAGAAATTTTGCTGGAAATTCCAGTTATATTTTTTATTCCTTGGCATTAACAGATGGCTTGCCCACTTTAACCGTCCAACTTATTTCGAAAAGTAAAGACTTTATGAAAGTGAGCTGTTTTGACAAAAATTCAAAATTGTTTTTACAATTAAATAACGGAAAAATAATCACGTTAATACATATTGACCAAGAAAATTGCGGTAGCATGCTCCGCGATGACAAAGGATTTGACAACAGAGTTAATTCCGGTACTTTTATGTTTACCAAGGGTAGTTTTGAAGAATTAAAAAGCTCGCCAGTTACCATGATGCGCATTAAATATATGACAGATACGGACGATTATGTCTTGAAAAAAGAGTTTAAATCTGAATTGACGAATGAGATTTACAATCCGGAAACCTATTTCATTGATTACTTAAAATGTATTGAATAAGGTTATTTACAATCCCATTTCGCATTAGAAACGGCATCATTCAAAGCTGTTTTCAAATTGTAATGCCACCATTCTGAATCAAAAGAATTGAAGCCGCTGCTTGTCATAATTGTTTTCAATAGTATTCTGTTTTGTTTTACATTATCGGAAACATTTGGATAATTATGACTTGCTTCTATTCCAAAAAAATCGAAAGGAGTGCCCATATCTAATTCTTTTCCTAAACTATCTATCAAAGTAATATCGACCGCTCCACCTCTATTATGAATGGATCCTTTTGCAGGATCAGCAACATACTTAGGGTTAGATACAATTTTCCACATTTTTTTTTGGATATCTAAAGGGCGATAACAATCAAAAATTTTGATTTTATAGCCTTTTTCAAGAAACTTTTTGTTTGCGTCGATAAGTGCATTTACCGTTTTTAACCGTAAAAAACATTCTGCACAATCATATACTTTTGCCTTCAAAAAATTATCTTCTGTGGCATATTTCATGTCATATTCAAAATCTTGACTATACTGTTTTAAGTTTACAAACGTGCTGTCATTAACACTTGTTTCTTTTGCTTGGTCTTTATTCAAAACCACATTTTGTGATTTACAGCTAACAAACCAAAAAAGAGAGCATACTACTAGGGATGATTTAAAATAGAACTTCATAGCTTATAATTTTCATAAAAATAACACAATTAATGCAGTTTTCAGCACTTCTAAAAACAAAAAAACTGCTCAAAAAGAGCAGCTTCAAGAATCAATAAAATATTATCTCTTATAATATTTTTTATATTTAGGATAGGAAATAGCACCAACTAAAGTAATTCCTCCAAGAGAATACCAAATCCAACTTAAAGAATGTGCTTCGCCACTAGCGTAAGAATGCAATCCTACCAAGTGAAAATTTACACCGTAATAAGTAAACAAAATGGATACAAAAGCAAACATACTCATCAAATTAAACGTCCATTTACCACGCAAAGATGGAACAAATCGAGCATGAATCACAAAAGCATATACCATAATACTAATTAAAGCCCAAGTTTCTTTTGGATCCCATCCCCAGTAACGTCCCCAACTTTCATTAGCCCATTGTCCACCAAGGAAGTTTCCAATAGTCAACAGAATCAAACCTATCGTAAGCGCTAATTCATTGATATAGGTAATTTCTTGAATATTCAAATCCATTTTGGATTTGTTCTTTTCAGTAGTAAACAAGATTAGTAACAATGAAACTAGTCCCAAAATCATTCCTAACGCAAAAGGTCCATAACTTGCTACAATCACCGCAACGTGAATCATTAACCAATACGAATTCAACACAGGTTGTAGATTTGCAATTTCAGGATCAATCCAGTTCATATAAGCTGCTGCTAGAATCATTGCCGTTACAAAGGCTGATGACGCCACAGTAAGCTTTGATTTCCTGTCGAAAGCCAAACCAAAAAACATGGTTGCCCAACCTACATAAATGATAGATTCATACGCATTACTCCATGGCGCATGGCCGGAAATATACCATCTTGCAATTAACCCCAAGGTGTGCAATACAAACAATCCAATCACAACAATGTGCATAAAGTTTACTAAAAAGTTAAATGTTTTTCTTTCTCTGAAAATTTTCAAAATCGTGAAAAACAACATCAAAATAGACGCAGAAATATACCAATAAGGCAATTTCTTGAAAACATCATATTTATTATACAACACCTCTGAAGTAATTTTTTCTTCGCTTGGCCTCACTTTGCTCCCAAAACGTTTTTGAAAACCATTGATGCTTTCCAGTAATTCATCGGCCATTTTGTAATCATTGGAAGCCGAAGCGTTTGCCAAAGAACCAAAATACAAAGGCAATACGTTTTTAGTATATGTTGCTTCCATTCCTTTGAAACCCGCTTCATTGTGCTCTAAATAAGAAACCCATTTGTTATTTTTATCATCTGGAATTGGAAAAACTTTTAATATTCGTCCGCTCAACGCAGATTCCAATAGATTCACTTTTTTATCCGTCTCTATAAAATCTTTTTCGAACTGGTTTGGATTTGCTGATTTGAATGCTTCTTCTAAATATTTAGAAAGTTTATAGTTTCCTTTTTCATCAAAAAAAGATATAAAAGGAGCAAATTTTGCGTTTTTATCTATTCCAATAATTTTTCGAATACTGTCATTCCCACTTTTGATATAAATAATTGGAATTTCTATCCAATACCCCGCATATTGCGTCATGGACAAAAACACTTGATCAGAATTCATTCCTTTATACGAATCATCATGACTTACTTTACGCAATAATTCCGAAGAAAAGGTATTGATAGGTTTCATTCGACCACCACCGTCTTGAATAACAAGTCGACCAAATTTTTCAGCATGCGCTTCTGGTACTTTGAATTTTAAAATCAAAGCGTTTAGTTCCTCCTGACTCAATACTTTTTTGGTGTGATTTTGATGTGTTTCAGGAGCAGCTTCAGCTTCCGTATGTGTATGTCCTTCGTGATCTGAGTGGTCATGTTCTTGCCCTTGTGCAAAACTATTAAAACTAAAAAGAAGCATCAAAATGGTTAACAATTTTGCTTTTTTCATTTTAACCACTTCCAGTTTGCGTTTAATATCTGCAAAACGAGAATGTTTAGTAAACATAATTGCCATCATTGCAAAATACAAAATAAAATAACCTATATATGTTAGCGTAGTTCCCCAGAAATCATGATTAACAGATAGAATTGTTCCTTTTTCATCAGGATCAAATCCAGATTGAAAAAAGCGATATCCTTTATGGTCTAATACATTATTCATATATATTCTGGCATCAAATGGTTTTTCATCCTCAACTGTTACCTTACTTTCAAACGAAGAGTAACTTTTTTCCGTTCCAGGATATTTAGCTGCAATAAACTCATTCAATTTTACTTTAAAAGGCAAAACATAAATTTTACTTCCGTAGAAAAAAGTATAATCGATATTTCCAATTTTCACAGTTTTAGGCTCTCCTGATTTGCCTTTGGAACCTAAAACAGTTACTGTTTTTTCTTGACCTTCGGCAATGATTTTTACAGCTAAGGCATCCTCATGTGTTTTAGCTTTATAGTCATTATCAGATTGATAATCTACAATTCCTTTTACCGTTGGGTCAGGAAATACAAATCGCATTTCACCTATACTATATAAAGAGCGCATCATTAGGGGCTGTACATCATCCTTTGTTACTTTCCCTTCTAATTTATCAGCCATTCGCATAAAATTCCCTTCAAAAGGCGTTTGAATCGTGTAAGTGTCTCCTCTAGTATTGATATTTATGGCTCCGTCAGTATATTTATTTAAGGAAAATAAAACATTATGGATGTTTTGTACTTCGCCTTCTTTCAAAAAATGTTCATGACGCCCGCTATCTCCGGCTTCTACAATTTTTAAATATACAATTCCCTTTGGGTCAGGTTTGATATATTCTTTGGCTCCCATAATAAAATTTTCATATTCTACTTCAAATGGTGTGTCAGCGAACTTTCCAGAAATACTGAAATTATTATTGGTAGCTGGAGAAAGCAATACTTGTTTTTCAAAAACCCTGCGTTTCATTTCACCTTTATATTCACCATCAGCAAAAATAGTCAGAAAGGTTTTATCTGAAAATATTTGATTTTCTGAAGCGCCTTCGCGAATAGGCATCATTCCTTCAAAACTGATGTAACGCGTTACAAAAGCACCCGTAATAATGAAGATAAAAGACAAGTGGAGTAATAAAGTAGCCCATTTTTCCTTCTTCAAAAGCTGGTAACGCTTTATATTTCCGATAAAATTGATTAGGAAAAACACGTGAATGGCTTCAAACCACCAGGCATTATAAATTAGAATTTTTGAAGTATCGGTATTGTATTTACTTTCGATAAAAGTTCCAGCAGCCATCGCTACGGCATAAGAAATAAATAAAAAGGCCATTAATCGGGTAGAAAACAAAAAAGAAAATATTTTTTTATCCATTTTTATGGGATTATGTTTTGTAAAAGTTCCAAAAGTACTCAAAAATGTTGACTCCTATATTCTTCCACTTGTTAATTAAATCCAAAATTAAACATCTGTAATAAACTTTGAAAAGTTTCTTTTTAAAGCTAAAACCAATTTTCTATTTGTGTCAATTTCAACTAAGCCACTCTTAAAGACTTTCTGCCCATCGTACTGCTTGGCAGACTTAAAGTCTGCACAATTCAAAACATAATGTTCAACACTAATTTTACTAATTACCACGAAATAATTTGTGAAAATTAGTATAATTTGTGTTTGATTTTTTTAGAAGCTAAAAGCGAAATGCACTAAAGTGCCTAGTTTTAAACTATATTTTAGACCAATAAAACTCTTAATATTTTTTTGCTAATTTTGTCCCATGGTCAAAGTAGTCATTATTGGTTCCGGAAATGTAGCGCAGCATTTAATTGTCGCTTTTCAAAATGCTCAAAATTCAGGAACAGAAATCGAATTGGTTCAGGTATATTCCAGACAAACAGCAAGTGTTGCTCACCTACTCGGTTTGGAACAACTCACCAATAATTTAGATGATTTGGCGGAAGCCGACCTATATATTATAGCGGTTTCGGATGATGCGATTGCAGCGGTTTCTTCGCAACTTCCGTTTAAAAATCGTTTGGTCGTGCATACTTCCGGAGGTGTTGCGCTGAATGTTTTAAATGATGACAACCGAAAAGGCGTTTTTTATCCATTGCAAAGCTTTACCAAGAATAAGCCGATTGATTTCAAAACCATTCCGATTTGTTTAGAAAGTGAAAATGCTACTGATTATCAATTATTGGATAAAGTAGCCAAAACAATTTCTGATACCGTTTTCGCAATCAATTCAGAACAACGAAAAGCCTTGCATGTGGCGGCCGTATTTGTCAATAATTTTACAAATCATTTGTACCAAATAGGTCAAGAAATTTGTCTGGAAAACAAAGTTCCTTTCGAAATTTTGAAACCTTTAATCGCTGAAACCGCAAATAAAATAATGGTGCTTTCTCCAGAAGAAGCCCAAACTGGCCCTGCAAAACGCAATGATACAGCAACTATTGAAGCACATGAAGCTTTTTTATCACAGGAAAATCATTTAAATATTTATAAAACACTAACACAATCAATACAAGAGAATGGCAAAAAGTTATAAAGAAATAATGAACGATATCACTACATTTGTTTTTGATGTCGATGGCGTACTAACCGATAGTTCTGTTTTTGTTACCAATGAAGGAGAAATTCTTCGTACCATGAATATTCGCGATGGATATGCCATGAAAGCTGCAGTAGAAAGCGGTTATAATGTTTGTATTATTTCAGGCGGAAGCAATGAAGGTGTTCGGGTTAGGCTCCGAAATCTTGGTATCACCGACATTTATTTGGGTACACCCGATAAAGTAGAAACCTTTGATGAATATACGGACGTGTACCAAATAAATCCAGAACACGTTTTGTACATGGGCGATGATATTCCTGATTATCATGTGATGAAATTAGTGGGATTACCAACTTGTCCTCAGGATGCAAGTCCAGAAATCAAAGCTATTTCCAAGTATATTTCGCATAAAAATGGAGGAAAAGGTGCGGCAAGAGAGGTCATTGAACAAGTAATGAAAGCACAAGGAAAATGGAAGAAACATTTTGACGGGAAACATGATTAGTGGTTACTGATTACTAAAAAACGGAACGCTAAATATGAAGTTTCTAAAACTAATACGATACCAAAACCTACTCCTGCTCGCTTTCATGCAGCTTATTTTTAGGTATGTTTTTTTTCAATCTCAGGATATTCCTTTGGCATTAGCCGATTGGCAATATGGATTATTTGTTTTATCAACGGTTTTGATTGCTGCTGGTGGCTACGTCATCAATAATATTTTTGATCAACACACAGATACAATCAATAAACCCAATACAGTTGTTATAGGCAAAAGCATTTCGGAAACTCAAGGATATAATATCTATATTGCACTGACGGCTACTGGTGTGAGCATCGGTTTTTATTTGTCAAATGTTATAGCGAAACCGGGTTTTGCTACTATTTTCATTTTGATTGCCGCAACGCTTTATTTATATGCCACAAGTTTAAAACAAATGATGCTCATTGGCAATATAATGGTGGCTTTGTTGCTTTCATTTAGTGTGGTTATCATTGGAATTTTTGATTTATTCCCAACTATTCATGAAGGAAATCAGCAGCAAATGGCCAATCTGTTTTCGATACTTTTAGATTACACTATATTTGCTTTTATGATTAATTTGCTTCGGGAAATTGTTAAAGATATTGAAGATGTAGATGGCGATTATAACATGGGAATGAATACGTTACCTATTGCAATAGGAAAATCAAGAGCTACAAAAATAGTTTTTGTATTGAGTTTTATTCCTCTTCTACTTATTCTGCATTACATTTACAATTACTTGTTCGGCTTACTATTTGTAACGCTATATTTGTTGTTTTTTGTTGTTGCGCCACTCCTGTATTTCACCATTAAAATAGGTGCGGCTACATCCAAAAAAGAGTTCCATAATTTGAGTTTGCTTTTAAAATGGATTTTGTTATTTGGAATTTTGTCAATTGTTGTTATTAGTATAAATATGAACTATAATGCTTAGAAATAAATTAGAAAAATACACCTTGATTTTGGCTTCGGGTTCACCAAGACGCCAACAGTTTTTCAAGGATTTAGACTTGGATTTTGAAATTCGATTAAAAGAAGTTGAAGAAGTTTATCCTCCAGAATTAAAAGCGCAGGAAATCACTAATTATTTGGCTGCATTGAAAGCCAATGCTTTTGAAGGAGAATTAAAACCAAATGAAATTCTTATCACCAGCGACACGATTGTCTGGCATAACGACGAGGCTTTGGGTAAACCAAAAGACGAACAAGATGCTTATGAAATCTTAAAATCATTATCGAATGCTACGCATCAAGTAATCACTTCAGTTTGTTTTAAAACCAATGAAAAAGTAGCAGTTTTATATGAAATAACCAAAGTTACCTTCAACGAATTAAGTGAGGAATCAATTTGGTATTATTTGGAAAATTATAAACCGTACGATAAAGCGGGTGCATACGGGATTCAAGAATGGATTGGTTTTATAGGAGTTTCAAAAATTGAAGGTTCCTACGCCAATGTAATGGGAATGCCCACGGATAAAGTATACGAATATTTAAACAATTTAACCTAACTGTACTATTAAAATGGCATTACTTTACGAATATATTAGAGAATTAATTGCTACTGGAATCTTAGTGATTTTGCTAGTTTTATTGCGAATGATTTCAACAAAACTGGTAAGAAACTACGCCAAATCGCACGAAACTATAGAGCACCGAACTAATTTAGTCATCAAATACATCCATTTATTTATAAATACTTTGGCCATCACAGCTTTAATAATAATTTGGGGTGTTCAAGCGAAAGATATTATTATTGCGTTTTCTTCTATCGTAACAGTTGTAGGTGTTGCTATGTTTGCACAATGGTCAATTTTGAGTAACATTACTTCTGGTGTTATTTTGTTTTTTTCTTTTCCATTTAAAATTGGAGATATTATAAAAATACATGATAAGGATTTTCCAATTGAAGCCGAGATTGTAAATATTGGCGCTTTTCATGTTTTCTTAAAAACAGATGATGGGGAACAAATAATTTATCCTAACAATTTGCTTTTGCAAAAGGGAATCTCCATTCTAAAAAATCATTTTAAAAATAATGAATTCGTAGATTAATTCATAACTTTAGGCATACCTAGATTACGTTCTATAAGACTGTCAATTAGAACGTGATAATTATACAACTTTTGATAAAAAAAATGTAATACTCTAAATTTTAAAGTATCAGATATTTGTCCGTTGAATAGTAGTTTGTTTATGCTACAAAACAAAAAAAAATGAATGACACCCTAAAACTTCCGTTTTACGCTAAACTCACGCTGACTCTATTAGGCTTAATTGCTATTGTTTTTATTTTTTACATTGGTAAGGACATATTGACCCCTATAATGATGTCATTTTTGTTTGCCATCTTATTGTATCCAGTAGTTCAGTTTTTTAATTTAAATCTTCGATTTCCTCATGTATTGGCTGTAATGTTGGCAGTAATACTGTTTGTTTTAATTTTTATAGCTCTTTTTGCATTCTTATCTTTTCAGATTAGTGATTTTGTCAATGATTTTGATAAAATAAAAAGTAATATTACCATTCATCTCACTAATATTCAAGAATATATCAGAGACAATTTTCATTTGAGTTCTAATGAACAAAAACAATACATTGATAAAGCTACTAAAGATTCGATGGAAAAAGGAAAAGAAATCATTGGAACAACCCTGATGTCATTTACGGACACTTTGGTCAATTTAACTTTAATTCCAATTTACACTTTTTTAATACTTTTATACAGAACTCATTTTTTACTGTTTTTGTCCAAATTATTTAATAAAGAAAACCACGAACAACTAAAGGATATTTTAACAAATGTTAGATTAGCCATCAACAGTTATATTGTGGGTTTAATTATCGAGATGTTTTTAATTTCTCTAATGACAACGCTTGGGTTTATGCTAATAGGTGTTAAATATGCAATTTTACTAGGCATAATCACCGGAATTTTAAATTTGATTCCTTACATCGGAATTCTATTTGCTGGTATTTTAAGCATTGTTGCTTCGCTTACAGGTTCGCCTGATTTATCTGTAATTATTGGAGTTATTGTGGTTACAACTGTAGTTCAGCTAATTGATAATAATATTATTGTGCCGCTGATTGTAAGCTCCAAAGTAGAAATAAACGCATTTGTATCAATTATCGGAATTATTATTGGTGGCGCAATTGCTGGAATTTCAGGAATGTTTTTAGCACTTCCGATTCTTGCTATTTTAAAAGTAATTTTTGACAGGATTGAATCTTTAGAACCTTGGGGATACCTGATGGGCGACCATTTGCCCAAAACCTATACATGGCGTAATATTAAATTACCACTTTTTGATTCAGACGAACTTTCTGAAAAAAACAAAATAAACACAACTGTTGTTGTTCAGGAATTTACTGAAAATGACAGTGCTAAAACTGATGATTAGATTTTAAAATTCGGATGTAGTAGTTGTGGCTTCGTTTGTTACCAACTAGAAAGTATAAAATCCTCTTTTTGTTTCGTTAATACTGTTTTAAAATTATTTTTTTACCATGTTTAAAAAACAAAAACTGATTCTATTTCTTTTGACATTCTGCTTCTGGCAGCTTGTCTTTGCACAGGTAAAAGAAACCAAAAAAGATTCTTCAGAGGTTTATAACCAAATTCAAACGTATTCCAAAAAAAACAAATTCACTAAGCTAGTCCACAAATTAGTTTTTAGACCCGTCAATGTAAAAACAAAAAAAACTAAAGTAATCCCAAAAAGATACACAAAGTTTGAAGGTAAGATTATAAGAAACATAAATATAGTTACTTTAGATCCATTTGGTTATTCTGAAATTGATACAACCCGAAAACCTAAAAATTGGGCTGAACGATCCGGAAACAGAATCCATATTAAAACGAAAAACCTTGCGATTAGAAATTTATTACTAATCCAAAAAAACAAACCACTGGATTCCTTGCTAGTAAAAGAATCCGAACGTTTGATAAGAATGCAACGATATATCAGTAGGGTTGATATTACGCCGCAATTGATTCCTAAAAACCAGGATTCCGTAGATATATTTATTCGTGTTTTAGATTCGTGGAGTATCATTCCAAAAGGTTCTATTTCAAGTTCAAGATCTAATTTTGAACTCAATGACCGAAATATTTTAGGTTCTGGTCATGAATTTAATAATAAATTCAAAAACAGATTCAGCGATAGAAAAAGTGCTTATAGTTTAGCCTATACTATTCCTACTATCAAAAACACTTTTATAAAAACTACGGTTAGTTATAGCATAGATTTAGAAGACTATTATAGCAAAAGCATTAATTTTGACCGTCCGTTTTATTCTGCATTTACAAAATGGGCTGGAGGTGTCTATTTTGACCAACAATTTAGAAAAGATTCTCTCGCAGATTCTAACGCTGTATTTGCCAATCAAAATTTCAAACACAATTCACAGGACTTGTGGCTGGGGCATGCTTTTACTATTTTAAAAGGAAATTCAGAAAGTGTCAGAACTACAAATTTAGTGGTAGCAGGCCGTTTTTTGAATGTAAACTACTTGGAGAGTCCCTCAATTGAGTATGATCCGACTAATTTTTATTCAGACGAAAAATTTTCGCTCATAGGAATTGGTATTACTTCCCGTAAGTTCATTCAAGACAATTATATTTTCAATAATGGTATTATCGAGGATGTACCTATTGGGAAAATATTTGGGATAACTTCCGGTTATCAATATAAAAACAATTTTGGGCGCTACTATTTTGGAGCTAGGGCCGCTTTCGGGAATTTTTACAAATGGGGATTTCTAAGTGCTAATTTTGAATTAGGAACTTTTCTGAAAAAATCAAATACCAAACAAACTGCTTTTTCGTTTCAGGCTAACTATTTTACGAGTTTAATTAGTCTTGGAAAATGGAAATTACGACAGTTTATCAAACCTCAATTCATTATTGGTTTCAATCGTGTGAATATTATTGGTGATAACCTTACTATTAATGAAAATTACGGTATTCAAGGATTTAACAGCCCTGAATATGGAACCGAAAAAGCAATACTAACTTTCCAAACTCAGGCCTATGCGCCATGGAATCTTTGGGGTTTTCGATTAAATCCATATTTCAACTATTCAATTGCAATGCTTGGAAATGCTAAAAAAGGATTATTAGAAAACAAAGCATATTCAAAAATTGGTGTTGGATTTATTATAAACAATGACTTTTTAATTTTTAAATCTTTTCAAATTTCCCTTTCGTATTACCCATCTATTCCGGGTGAGGGACATAATATTTTTAAAACAAACTCTTTTGAAACTACTGATTTTGGATTTCAGGATTTTGAATTAGCAAAACCTCGCACCGTAATTTACAAATAACAAACAGTGATTTTTACAATCTTCTTTATTTGTTTTAAACAACTGCAAATCATATAGTTAAACAAACACTATCATAGTCAACAATGTGAATTATACAAGTAAATACTATAATTCTATAAGATTTCAAAAGGAATTAATGTATACTTTTATTGTGTTAAAATTAATATCTAAAACCCAAAAGAAATGAAAAAAGTCACCTTTTATTTAATGATGATAGTAATGTCATTAAGTATTGTTCCAACGCAAATGTTAGCTGCTGAAAAAAATCCAACTTCAGTTTCAAACACTCCAAAAGAAGTTCCTGCAGAAGTTAAAGTATTGCTTAATCGTCTTGACGAAATAAAGTCAATGGACAAATCTTCATTGAATTCAGCAGAAAAAAAAGAATTACGTAAAGAAGTTCGTGCGATTAAAGCTGAATTAAAATCAACAGGAAATGGTGTTTATTTATCTGTTGGTGCTATTATCATAATTATTCTTTTATTGATTCTTCTTTTGTAAGCAAAGCAACAAAAGACAAAAAAATTAAAAAGGAAACGAAATCGAATTGTTTCCTTTTTTTATGCAAGGAAATAACACAATTAAATGTTAACTAATTGACCTTGGCACAGTTGTTGGCTTTGCCATAAAAGAAATAAAATGATAACGGCAAATTGCTATATCGTAATTAATAATTAAAATCTAAAAAAATGAAAACATTGAAATTAATCATTGCTGGAATGATACTTTTGGTTTCCAATAACACGATGCAAGCCCAAGTTTCGGTCAATGTAAATATAGGCAGTCCTCCAGCATGGGGACCAGTAGGATATTCATCCGTAGATTATTACTATTTACCAGATATTGAAGCGTATTACGATATAAGAGCCTCTCAATTTATTTATTTTGGTAGAGGAAAGTGGATTCGCTCTAGAAACCTGCCTTATCACTACAGAAACTACAACTTATACAATGGTTACAAGGTAGTTTTAAATGACTACCATGGTTCAAGACCATACAACCACTTCAAAAGTCATAAAGTAAAATATTACAAAGGATACAAAGGAAAACCTCAAAAAACAATAGGCGTAAGAAAGAATGTAGATCCTAAAAAAACATATAACAATAGAAATCAAAAAAATGATAAAGGAAATAAAAGATATGAAAAAGAAAATAAAGGGCATGACAAGGACAAACACTAAAACCTAGTTAACCCATTGAAATTCAGAACCTCAAATCGAGGTTCTTTTTTTTTTAGAAAAGCAAAACTTAAATTAAATGTTAAAAAAAACTTAATTATTACGCATTGGCACAGTTGTTGAAAATCTTCAAATAGAAATATATAAAAGCCCTAAAATAAATAATTACAATTAAATTTAAAGAAAATGAGAACACTAAAATTAATCGCCGCCGCAATCATGCTTTTTGCAGCCAGTACAACACAAGCACAAGTTTCTGTAAATTTAAACATTGGTACTGCTCCATCTTGGGGACCTGTAGGACACATAGAAACAGAATATTACTATTTGCCAGATGTTGAAGCTTATTATGATATCAGAGCTACCCAATTTATTTATTTTGGTGGAGGACGATGGGTTCGTTCCAGACATTTACCTTATCGCTATAGAGATTATGATTTGAATCGTGGTTACAAAGTAGTATTAAATGATTATCATGGTGCAAGACCCTATAACCACTTCAAAAGCCACAAAGTAAAATATTACAAAGGATATAACGGAAGAGACCATAGAAATATGGGGTATAACAATAACCGTAGAGTGTATGTTGACCAAAGAGGGAATGACAATCATAGGAGATATGATAAACACAGAGAATACAACAAACATGATAACCGAAATAAAGGACATAATAAAGGACACGGAAATAGAAACGACCATGGAAATGACCGTGATAGAGATTAATCACACGATTGTTTAAAAAGGAGAGAGAGAATATCAATTTTGGTATTCTCTCTCTTTTTATTAAAGAAAACCCAAAATATTTTAGAAAAAAATTATTTAATTCCTACATTTGAAGCTATTGCAAATTAAATCTATGAAAATGCCTAAAAAATACGTATCGGTTATTTTAATATTTCTTCTATGCTGCCAAATAACAAATGCGCAACAACCTCAAAAACCAAATGCTGTTGAAATTTACAATCAAATCCAAAAGCTCAATTTTTTAGGTTCAGTTCTGTACATTGCGGCACATCCAGATGATGAAAATACCCGATTAATTTCTTATTTATCCAATGACCAAAAGGCGAGAACGGGCTATTTGTCTTTGACACGCGGCGACGGTGGTCAAAACTTAATAGGAACTCAATTGCGGGAGTTATTAGGTGTGGTAAGAACCCAAGAGCTTATTGAAGCCCGAAAAATTGACGGAGGAGAGCAGTTTTTTTCCCGAGCCAATGATTTTGGATTTTCAAAAAACCCTACCGAAACACTAGAAATCTGGGACAAAGAGAAAGTACTAGCAGACGTTATTTGGGCCATCAGGAAATTTCAACCCGATGTAATCGTCAATCGTTTTGATCATCGTTCGCCCGCAACCACACACGGACATCATACAGCATCGGCAATGTTGAGTGTCGAAAGTTTTGAACTCGCTAACAACCCCACTATTTTTCCTGAACAATTACAATTTGTAAAGCCTTGGCAAACCAAACGCCAGTTTTTCAATACCTCTTGGTGGTTTTATGGAAGTGTCGAAAAATTTAATGCTGCTGATAAAACGAATTTAATTGCCCTGCAAACTGGGGTTTATTATGCTGGATTGGGGAAATCAAATCAGGAAATAGCAGCATTAAGTCGCAGTTGTCATCAATCACAAGGCTTTGGAAGTACTGGTGTGCGTGGCGAAGAAACGGATTATTTAGAGTTTATAAATGGAGTTGCTTTAAAAGAAAAAAAATCACTTTTTGAAGGAATTGATACCTCTTGGAACCGAGTAAGAGGAGGAAAACCCATTGGAGATTTATTGACTACTATAGCAGCTGAATTCGACCATAATAATCCTTCGGCAAGTATTCCAAATTTGGCGAAAGCCTACTCGATGATGAAAGCTTTGGACGAAAATCATTGGGCACCGTTGAAATCCGAAGCCATAAAAGAAATTATAGCATCCTGTTCCGGTTTGTATCTTGAAGCTGTAGCTCAAAATCAGGAGGCAACTCCCGGAAGCACTATTAAGCTGAAACTCGAAGCCATTAACCGAAGTTCAGCGCCAATACAATTATTGAGCGTGACCACCTTACCAGAACAAATAAATACCCCACAAAATCGCGAATTAAAAAATAATATTCTAAATACTATAAATTTAGATTTTAAATTACCTGAATCAATTAGCTACACACAACCGTATTGGTTAAGAGAAGGTGGGACCGATGGGATGTATACCGTAAATAAACAGCAAAAAATTGGGATTCCAGATATTATTCGCGAAACTAAAGTGGCATTTAACGTTCAAATCAACGGAATAGAACTCCCATTTGAGCGAACGGTAGTTTATAAATACACTGATGATGTAAAAGGCGAAGTGTATAATTATCTCGACATCGTTCCTGAGGTTACCACTTCGATTATAGACAAAGTATTGCTTTTTAAAGACACGAAAATTAAATATGTAGGCGTAAAAATCAAAGCTGGTAAGGATGCTGTAAAAGGAAATTTACAACTTGAATTACCTCAAAATTGGGGTGTTTCTCCAAAATTAATTCCTTTTACTATTGAAAAAAAGGGAGCGGAGCAAATTGTTTATTTTGAAGTAACAGCACCGAATAAATCTGATGAAGCAACAGCCAAAAGTATAGCTATCATTGGTAATAAACGATTTGACAAAGAACAAATCATCATTAATTATGACCACATTACGAAACAGCAGGTTTTAAAATCGGCGGAAGCCAAATGCATAAAAACGGATTTAAAAACAAATCAAGAGAGAATTGCCTACATTATGGGTGCCGGAGATGAAGTTCCTAGCAGTTTGACTCAATTAGGATACGCAGTAACGCTACTTAAACCCGAAGAAATAACACCTGAAAAACTAGAGAGTTTTGATGTAGTTATGACCGGTGTTCGAGCCTACAATACCGTTACAGCATTAGCAAATAAACAAAATATTCTTTTTGATTTTGTACAAGGAGGCAAAACAATGCTCGTTCAATACAATACTGCTGGTGATCTTGTAACTGAAAATATTGCTCCTTATCCATTGAAATTATCCCGTGACCGCGTAACCGAAGAAGATGCCGAAGTTCGGTTTTTAGCACCAAACCATCCCGTTTTGAATTTTCCAAACAAAATTACTGCTAAAGATTTTCAAGGTTGGAAACAAGAGCAAGGATTGTATTACCCGAACGAATTTGATAAAGCCTTCACTCCTATTCTGTCTTCAAATGACAAAGGCGAAAGCCCTAAAAACGGTGCTTTGTTGATTGCTCCCTTCGGAAAAGGACACTACATTTATACCGGCTTAAGTTTTTTTAGAGAATTACCCGAAGGCGTTACCGGTGCTTATAAATTAATTTCAAATATCATTTCGTTACAATCATCTGAAAAAATTCCTGTTCAAAAAATCAAGCACTAAACCAATCTAAAATGGAAACAAAAAAAATAAAAACCTGGACGAAGAATTATACGTGGGTGCTTGTAGCTAATGCTATATACATTTTAATCTTTTATCTTATCATGAAATTATACTCGTAAATTATGCAATTATTTGATTGGATTATTCTTATAGTCACTTTACTGTTCATTGTAATTTATGGTGCTTGGAAAACTAAAGGAAGTAAAAACGTAGAAGACTTTATTTTGGGTGGCAACGAAACACCTTGGCACATTGTTGGACTTTCTGTTATGGCAACACAAGCCAGTGCAATTACATTTCTCTCCACTCCGGGGCAAGCCTATCATGACGGAATGGGATTTGTACAGTTCTACTTTGGATTGCCCATTGCTATGGTGGTAATTTGCATCACATTTATCCCTTTGTACCACAAATACAAAGTATATACGGCTTATGAATATCTCGAAAAAAGATTTGATTTAAAAACCCGTTCTCTTGCTGCTGTTCTTTTCTTGTTCCAAAGAGGGTTAGGAACTGGATTGACCATTTATGCGCCAGCGATTATTTTATCGGCAATATTGGGCTGGAATCTTACTTACATGAATATAGTTATTGGTGTATTGGTTATCGTTTATACCTTTTCAGGAGGTACAAAAGCAGTCAACGTAACTCAAAAACAGCAAATGTTTGTGATTATGTCCGGGATGTTCATTACCTTTTTTCTGATCTTGCGTTACTTGCCTAATGACATGACCTTTACCAGTGCTTTGCATATTGCTGGTGCAAATGACAAAATGAACATTGTTAATTTTTCTTTTGATCCAGAAGAAAAATATACTTTTTGGAGCGGAATTACAGGAGGGTTTTTCTTGGCATTGGCTTATTTTGGCACTGACCAATCGCAGGTAGGGCGTTATTTATCAGGAAGATCCGTTAAGGAAAGCCAAATGGGATTGATTATGAATGGGCTTTTAAAAGTACCCATGCAGTTCTTCATTTTACTTACTGGAGTGATGGTTTTTGTTTTTTTTCAATTCAATCCTGTTCCGTTAAATTTTAATCCAAATAACAAGGCCATGATTGAAAAATCAGCATACAAAGGCGAATACAATGCTTTGGAGAAAAAATTAGACGATTTATCTGAAGATAAAAAAGTGATTAATCTGTTGTACATCGATCAGCTCAATCAAGATTATGACAATCCTACTTTAAGAAAAGAGTTGGTCACTTTGTCTAATAAAGAAAAAGATTTACGAGATCGCGCCAAAGAAATCATTCTTAAAGCAGATAGCAACAGTGAGACTAATGATAAAGATTATGTGTTTTTTCACTTTATTCTAAATTATTTACCCAAAGGACTTATTGGTTTATTACTGGCAGTTATCATTTCGGCAGCAATGTCATCTACCGCTTCAGGACTAAATGCGCTGGCGTCTACAACTGCGATTGATATTTACAAACGCAATGTGAAAGTAGAAAAATCAGAAAGACATTATCTTAATGCGACCAAGTTTTTCACCTTATTATGGGGAATTATCGCCATCCTTTTTGCATGTATCGGAACACTTTTTGAAAATTTAATTCAATTGGTAAACATCATTGGTTCCATATTTTACGGAACTGTATTGGGAATTTTCCTCGTTGGTTTTTACCTTCATAAGGTGCAGTCTAAGGCTATTTTTTATAGTGCGGTAGTCAGTCAGATTACTATTTTTATTATTTACTATTACGCCATTTATATTTTCCCGAGTGGCCAGGAAAAACTGGGCTATTTATGGCTGAATTTCATCGGAGCAATGTTAACGATTGTGATTTCGTTACTATTGCAATGGACCATTTTCAGAAAACAAAAAGCAATCATGGTGTAATTTAAATTAGTATTCCTGTTTTATTTTAAAGACAAAATAACGTCTCGATTTGAGAATGCAGCCCATTTTTATATAAACCACTATAGACTAAAAGTCGATAGATTGGGTTGACAGACTTATAGTTGGCACGGTTGAAAACGTACTATTTAACACTAAATCAAATCGTTTTAAACGATACTTGAAACGAATAGAGAAAGTGGATTCAAATTAAAAATCCCTCAAAAGTTAGAAACAGTTGAGGGATAATTTTAGAATATGGATCTCTTATTTATTTGCCATCTACATAATCTTGTAAATAACTAAATCTGGGAGTCAGCTTTCCTTTCTCAGTTATTTTAGCTCTTTGGAGAATTCCATCTTTATCATTGTTGAAAAATGCAGGAACTACATGTTGTACAAACATTTCTCCAAAACCATCACTGGCATCTTTTGGTAATTCACACGGCAAATTATCAACAGCCATGACAACAATTGCTGCGGGATGAAAAACATCAACCTCTTTATTCTCGTCTGGCAAATATCCGTATAAAGGTTCGGCAATAGTAGATGATCGTAACGTACAAGCAATGGGACCGTTTACATCACAAGAAACATCAGCCACCACTTTGATTTTGCAATCATTCGCTTTCAGCATTTCACGAGTGAGAATCACTGGAGCGTCATTGCCATAAAAATGTCCTGTAATGTAGATGTCAGATACTTTTGTGAATTTTTCGAAATCAGAAACATATTCCTTTGGATTTTTATAAAAATCACTAAAATCTAAAATCTGTTCATCTTTTCGCTTGTTATATTCCAAGACATCTATTTGCGTATATACTGGTTGTGCATAATTTTTTGTCAAATAATTTTCAGGTGAAACCTCTTTTATTTTTATAGCATCTAGAACTTCCTTCGCACCATTTCCTACTTTTCCGGTACCTGTAATCACAAATTTTAAAGGTGGCAATACCAATCGTTTTAAATGACTAATAAGTGCATCTTTGCCCGAAAGTGTTTCAGCTTTTGGCAATTTGAATAATTCGAATTTTATTCCAAAAGCCCGAATACCATTGTAAGCTCCTACAATTCCAGCATATCTTCCAAAACCAATTAATCTTCGATTTTCTGAATCTACAATCGTTTCATAATCATACAAGTCAATATTCTTTTGAAGTATAGCTTGCAACAATTCCCTGTTATAAGGCTGTTTTTTTATAGTATGAGAAAAAAAGAAATAGGATTTATTAGGAATTAAATTTTCTATTGGCACTTCTTTTACACCAAACAAAATATCACAATCACTAATGTCATCAGTGACTTCAATTCCTAGGTTTTCATATTGAGCATCATCGAAAATCCTAATATCTGAACGTTCCACTTTTACAGAGACATTTTGATACTTTTGTTTTAAGCGTGTTAATTCATTAGGTGAAAAAACAACTCTTCTGTCAGGCGGATTTTTCCGTTCTTTTAAAATTCCAAATTTCATAGGTAATACGTACTTTTAAATTTACATAATATAACTTTGTAGTGTTCGTTTGTTACAAATATAACAATTTCAATTAAATTGAATTTATTTTTTAATTAAAATCCATCGTTTCTAAACTACTATCTCTTGAAGTACAAAATGATACGTTAATTAACATTGGTGTCTATTGATAAAATAGTGTTAAGGTTTGGAAAAACAAGGCATCAAAAGACATTGATTCTATATATTTGCGTTTCTAGTACCACGGAAATGATTTTTATAAAAAAAACAAATATACTACATATTCTTCTCGCCTTTGTAATTTTGAGTTCATGCAACAAAGAGAAAAAGAAGATTGAATTGAGTGATGACCAACTTCCTAAGAATACATTACCTAAGATGAAGCCGTTAACCAAAGCAGAGCCAAAACTTAACGCAGAATACATCAATTCAAAAAAACAAGAAATAGACTCTTTTTATAAAATAAACTGGCCTAATAACAGCGCAAACGGCAGCTTTCTGGTTGCCAAAAACGGTCAAATTATTTATGAAAAATACGAAGGATATGCTGATTTTAGAGATAAAAGAGTAATTACAAAATCGACGCCACTTCATATTGCATCAGTTAGTAAGGTTATCACGGCTACCGCTATTTTAAAATTGGTAAATGCAAAAAGAATCGAATTAGACCAAAAGGTAAACACAATACTGAAAGAGTTTCCATATCCGGATGTTACCGTAAAAACATTATTGAATCATAGAAGTGGCATGCGTAATTATGCCTATTTTACCGATCGCGATAAAACGGCATGGGATCGACACAATATACTGACAAACCAAGACATACTAAACATTATGGCTACTAAAGATATTGGTCTTGAGTTCAAAACCGATACACGTTTTAGTTATTGCAATACTAATTATGCTATGTTGGCATTAATAATCGAAAAAATAACAAAGCTTTCATACGAAAAAGCCATGAAACAAATTATTTTTGAGCCACTTGGTATGAAAAACACTTATGTTTTTGACTATGAAAGAGATAAAGACTCAGCTGTTACGTCCTACAAAGGGAATAAAGTAGAAATAGGGTTGGATTACTTAGATGCCGTTTATGGAGACAAAAACATCTATTCTACACCAAGAGATTTACTAAAATTTGACAGAGCCAGAAACACTCCTGATTTTTTAACACCTGAAATAATCAGTATGGTTTACACACCCTATAGTAATGAGCATAAAGGAAGAAAAAATTATGGGCTTGGAATTAGGATGGTGAATTGGGAAACAGGACAAAATTTTTATTTTCATAATGGTTGGTGGCATGGAAATACGTCATCCTATATTACTTTACAAAAAGAAGGGGTTACTATCATAGCACTATCTAATAAATTCACTCGTAAAACCTATGATGTTCGAAAATTAGCCGTTTTATTTGGCGATTATCCATTTAAATCAAAAGATGAGTAAAAAAGGAATGGTTTTTGCGTTAGTCTTAAAAGTTTTACGCTATAAAATCAAGTTTAAAAGTGTATATTTGCAAACTCAAAATTCATTTTGAATTTTGAAATAAAAAAAGGGGTCGACTGGTTTTGACAGCAAGTCGAATTGATAAGTAAGCACGTCGAGCATTGAGACCTTGCTCGTAAATATAAGATCTTACAATTTTACACGGCGAAAATAACTACGCTTTAGCTGCATAATCCGAATTATAGTACGATTAAGCCACGTTCCTATCAGATAGGAAAGCTGGATTCTCCTTGAAAGCCTTGGTTTGTGGCGTTCAGTTTAGGGGAACCGTAAAAATAAACCTAGATTTCCATGAGCTTCGGGTGGATTTCAAAATTAAGAAGATAAGTAGCGTGTGGCTGTTTCTGGCCTAGCACACTATCGAAAATTCAATCAGGAAATAAACGTGTAGAAAGCTTTTTAGTTGCTTGTTTGGACCCGAGTTCGATTCTCGGCGACTCCACAAAAAACCCTGTAAATAACTGATTTACAGGTTTTTTTTACTCTTTAATTTGTACATTTTATGTATCGCTATTTCTACTTTGACTCCGATAGCGCATTTTGGAATCCGTGCCCATTCCAATTATAAAGCCTGAATTATATTTTGTCTTTGATACAATCTTGTAAAAATAGGAAGCCAATTACCGCTAGTTTTATAAAGAAAGCTTCTTCTGTAGTTGTGGTTTGTATTTAGTTGACATTTTTTAGCTTTTAACTATAAAAAAAGCTGTACCATTTTAGCGATGCAACTGTTTTAGTTGTAAAGCCTGCCCTCTTGTGTAGGTACGGATTACAAATCTGCGCTATCCTTTCACGAGAGATTTTTTGTATATCCTACCACTCGGTTATTAGTTCAACTAGTGTTGATAGTTTTATTGTTTTAAAGTTGCTCCCTACTGTTTTTCGAGCAATTTTAAATTACTTTTATTGGTTATTTTAGGTGGTTCACTTTATATTTGCGGTCCAAAAAAAATTAAAACATGGGCTTCACCCAGTGTGAATGAATCACAATTTGTATCTTTAATCAATTACATAAACTAAATTTCATGGCTTCTGACACCTTTATTTTCTGCCTCGAAGCGGTTGCTGATATAGAAACGGTCACCAGTACCGAAGTAGTCCAAAACTTAGAAAAATTAGCCTTTGAACAAGGTATTACAAGCATTTATAAAACCTGTGATACTATTGAAGGATTGGAAGAAAGCCTAAGTGCGTTGCTCTACGACGACCATAATTTTACCAATTATGAAATAATATACTTTGTAATGAAAGGAGAAGGAAACAACATTTGCCTGAATGAATACTACTATAGTTTACAAGAAATAGCCGAGCTCTTTGAAGGGAAAATGAAAGGGAAAATTTTGCATTTCGCAAATGCAAAGGTGTTGGATTTAAGCACAGAAGAGGTACAATATTTTTTAGATATTACTGGCGCATGCGCCATTTCCGGTTATGGAGCAACTTTCAATACCGTAACTAGCAGTAACCTCGACAAAGCTTTCTTTAGCTTATTTGAAGAGGAAGATGATATTGTCCTAATTGTAGAAGAATTGCATCAAAAACACTATGCGCTTTGTAAACTGCTCGATTTTAGATTGTATTATTAAAAAAAAATAGCTTTCCCTTTGTTTGATTAGGAACAAACTGCTGCTACCATTTGATTGTTAAATGTACTGGAATAGATTTAATTTTATCCCGTTGAGTGCAGTCGAAACCCTTTTCATCAGTTCATACACTCAAATGAAACACTACTCACCCTTGTACTAGGCGAAGTAAAAAGGCTCGATTTGACCTAAAATAATAAAACTGTCCACTTTTCGGAGTCGTTAGGTCTTTTTGCCACAAAGCCACAATTTTTTTTTT
>JAGOJA010000126.1:2337-7572 GCA_017995345.1 Flavobacterium sp. | reverse complement strand
CTCGATGCTCATGTGGCTTTGCGCAGGAAAATGCATGAATTTTATGTGGATTTGTTCAAGGATATTGAGGCGGTAACTGTTTTTACAGTTCCGAACACAGATTATTTTGCTAATTATTGGTTGAGTGCTATTGTAATTGAACCAAATCAAGACAAAGGAGTAGATCGTGAAGCCTTGCGTCTGGCTTTTGAAGCTGCCAATATTGAATCACGACCATTGTGGAAACCGATGCACTTGCAACCTATTTTTGAACAATATCCGTATTACGGCAGCAATGTAGCCGAAACTTTGTTTGAAAAAGGATTGTGCCTGCCCTCTGGTTCTAATCTAAGTGATGAAGAAAGAGTAAGGATAAAAAAAGTAGTATTTGATTTTTTTAAATAGAACTGTCCACAAAACAGACTAATTTTTTTACCACAAATTCACTGATTTTTTAATCTTGATTGTTTTAATAAAGGGCTCTTGTTTATAAGTTTTATAAAATAGGCGACTTTTATAGTTATCCACAATCTAATTTTAATCTGTGAATCTGTGGTTGTTTTTTTTAAGAGTCCCCCTGAAATTAACTTAATGACATTGACATCGAGCCCTTCGACAGCACTCAGGATAACAGAAAGACTGTCATTTTTTTTGTAATAATATAGAAGTTACGGTATAAACTAACTTTTTAAATAACAATACCCAGTGGGTTTGAATACGTATTTATGTTTATTATAGCCGCAATAGCGTATGCTTTTTCAATATTTATTGATGTATCGGTATATCATTTTAAATATTACATACAAGACAATAAAAACACAAGGCATCTTTTGTCTTTGATCAATATATTTCAGTATTGTTCTCGTGGTTTTATTTTGATATTTGCCCCAATAATGGCCTTTGTAACCGAGTCGGTTAAAGATAAAAATGAAGTATGGCTGATAACGATCGTAGCCCATTTTTTGGTCATTCTTTTTTTATTGCCACTTTATTCTTATCGATTTACTTCCTCTTTCTCTATAGTAGTTATCGAAATTTTGAATCGATTTTTCGGAAAATCAAAACCGGTACAATTAGAAAAAATAAGAAAGCATTCGAGAGAGGTAAACCTTTTTTCTAAAAATTGGGTTTTGTTCGCCTCTAATTATATAGCTGGTTTTTTATTTTCCATTAGCATTACCTTTTTGTATTATGTTAGTTTTTCATTTCCTCAAAAAGCGTTGATTTTAAGTTCGATGACACAACTCATTAATATGTTTGGGTCTATCATTTTAATACTTTTTATTGATCCAAGGATCATGGGAGCAATAGACGATGGTGCAGGGTATAAAGAAATTAAAATCTTGACTACGAGTCGAATTTTGGTGCATATTACGTTGGTTTTAATTCTGATTTTTATTCGATGATCGAAATTATAGGCACACTACTGTTCACTTTTTTATTTTACTACTTCGCCTGTTTAGCCACTGCAAACAGTAATCAAAAGATAGTGTACACTAGTTTGTTTGTCGTTTCTTCCGTTGCGCTACGAGCGGTGTTAGATGTTACTTTGAATAATGATTATTATTTTTATTATAGTTTTGGCATTTTTCATAAACCCACTGGTTTTCTTTCTTATTTACTAAACGAACCGTACCTCTATTCAGTTTATGCTTTTTTTACGCTCTTTTTGGAGGCTAAAAAAGAGGTGTTTCTGGCGATGTATTGGTTTAATTTCTTGATTGCTACCCTTTTTTTTATTTGGTTACTCTATAGGAAAGATGTTGAAATGTGGAAGAAAATGATTTTGTTTGTTTTTCATTATTTTCTTTTTGGTTTTGTGGTGCTTAGAAACGGTCCGGCTTATATGTTATTTGCCATGTATTTCTATTACGCATTTAGAGGTAAAAAATTCAATTGGATTTGGATCACGCCCTTGATGCACATTAGTTCTTGTCTACTGTTAGTCACTTATTTTCATAAATGGAAAAACTATTATAAAGGATTAGTATTGGCGACTGTGTTTATAGGAGTCTTTTTTTTAATAATGAAACCTTTTCTGGCGTCGATTGATGCCTTCAAATCGATACTATCTAAAGTCGATATTTATTCAAAGGGAATGCCTGTAGTTGGGTTCATGCATATCCTATTTTTTATGTTTATTTCTGGCTTGTTTCTAACAGGTTTTTTGCTTTATAAAAAGAAGATGTTGCATCCTATCTTGGTGACTACCATGCTTTTTTATGGAATCACTTTTTTTATCAATCCTATTGTGGCCCATCGATTTTCACCCTATGTGATTTTTGCTTTATTATTGTATCCTTTTGATACCCTTAAGAATGAAAAAATAGTAATTTTGTTGAATCGACTTACGATTTTGCTTTTTGCAATATTTCTATATACCCTAAATACTGCACATAGGAAACAACTGTTTGTAGATGTATTTATAAAGTAGCCCTTCGATTTTGTTTAGGGTGAGTGGTGAGAATAGAGACCAACGATTTTGTTGCTCAAGTCTTACTGAATGCATTTAAAAGTACTACATATAAAACTCGTATATTTATCCTTAGGAAGGATTTAGAAAAATTTTAGTTATGACACAAAAGCAAGCATTGCAGTTGTTTGAAGACAGAAAAGTACGCACTCTATGGGATGAGGAGCAGGAGAAATGGTATTTTTCTATTGTGGATATTATTGAAATTTTGACAGAAACACCCAATGCCCGAAAATATTGGAGTGTTCTAAAAATGCGTTTAAAAAAAGAGGGGAGTCAGTTGACTACAGATTGTAGTCAACTGAAAATGCAATCTACCGATGGGAAATATTATAAAACAGATGTTGCGGATACTTCGCAGTTGTTTAGATTAATACAGTCGATTCCGTCTCCAAAAGCAGAGCCTTTCAAGTTGTGGTTGGCACAAATAGCCTCGGAGCGATTAGACGAATTACAAGATCCAGAACTTTCTATAGACAGAGCTTTAGAACGATATTTGCAATTGGGATATTCTGAAAATTGGATAAACCAACGTCTCAAAAGCATTGAGATTAGAAAAGAATTGACAGATGAATGGAAAATACGAGGCGTAAAAGAAGGAATGCAGTTTGCTATACTAACTGATATTATTACAAAGGCTTGGTCGGATAAAACAACAAAAGAATACAAGGTTTTAAAGGGTTTGAAAAAAGAAAACCTTCGGGATAATATGACAAACACGGAACTTATTCTAAATATGCTTGCGGAAGCATCGACCAAAGATATTTCGTAAGCAGTAAATCCGGAAACTTTCGAGGACAGCTGGAAAGTAGCCGAGCAAGGCGGTAATGTTGCAAAAGTAGCCTTGAAAGAGCTGGAAGCCAAAACAGGGAAAAAAGTGGTTTCAGCATTGAATGCAAAAACACTCGGACAGAGAAAGATCGAATAAATGAAAATAACGATCACTGGTTCCGCAGGATTTCTTGGTGCAAATCTTCAAGATGATCTAAAAGCATTTTATGAATTGCACTCTTTGAGTGTGCGGTATCAGCCGTTTTGAACAATTTAGCCAGTGGGCTATCAACTATTATAATTCTATACTATAAATAAAATGACTTTAGAAACAACTACAATTCAAGATCTTGTGATTATCAATCCCGCCGTTTTCAATGACGAGCGTGGTTATTTTTTTGAGGCCTACAACAAAGAGAAATTTTGTGCTTTAGGAATCACTATTGACTTTGTTCAAGACAACCAATCGTTTTCAAAAAAAGGAACGCTAAGGGGGTTACATTATCAAAATCCGCCGCATGCGCAAACGAAATTAGTACGGGTACTGCAAGGAGAAATCATTGATGTTGCAGTAGATTTAAGAAAAGATTCGGCTACATTTGGTCATTCGTTCAGTATTAAACTGACTGCTGAGAATAAAAAACAATTGTTAGTGCCGCAAGGTTTTGCTCACGGCTTTTCTGTAATTAGCGAGACGGCTGTGGTGCTGTACAAATGCGATCAATATTATAACAAAGCCAGTGAAGGCGGCATTCGTTTTGATGATGCTCAATTGAATATTGATTGGGGGATGGATTTGAAAGAAGCTATTGTATCTGAAAAAGATTTAGTTTTGCCTGGATTTAATAGCTGTAATAGTGAGTTTTAGGGAGTGAGTAGTTAGTGGTGAATTGTGAGCCCCGATAGTTATTGGGGTGAGAGGTGTCCTTCGACTGCGCTCAAGATGACAGTGAGGAGTAAGAAGTTTCCTTTGAATGCCCTCAGGAGGACAGAGAGACGTGAATAGTGAATGGGAATGAAATTTTTGTTTTACTCAGTCCTAAAAGAGTCGGAAATTCAGGGCATGGTTTTATGACAAAGTGCTCTAACGTTTAAAAAAATACAAAAATGAAAAGAATATTAGTAACTGGGGGAAATGGACAATTAGGTTCAGAGCTTAGGCAAATAGCTGAAAATAAAACACAATACGAATGGTGTTTTACGGATTATCAGGAATTAGATTTGTGTGACTTGACTCATTTAGAAGAAAAAATAACAGAAATTAATCCTCAAATAATCATTAATTGTGCCGCACATACTGCGGTGGACAAAGCAGAAACAGAGGTAGAATTATCGGATGTGTTGAACCATCAGTCGGTAGCGATTTTAGCAAAATGGAGTCAGGCCAATAATTGTAAATTGGTGCATGTGTCAACTGATTATGTTTTTGACGGAAATTCAGCCGTGGCTTTGACCGAAACGGCACCCACCAATCCTATCAATGTGTATGGGGTGACTAAATTAGCAGGTGAAAAAGCATGTTTGGCAGCAAATCCTAATGCAATAATTATTAGAACCTCATGGGTCTATTCTAGTTTTGGAAATAACTTTGTAAAAACGATGTCTAGATTAATGCAGGAGAGAGACAATCTGAATGTAGTCAATGACCAGATTGGTAGTCCAACGTATGCAGCTGATTTGGCACAAGCCATCATGACGATCATAGAACATAAAAATTGGCAACCAGGAATATATAATTTTTCTAACGAAGGCGAGATTAGTTGGTACGAATTTGCTTTGGCGATACAAGAAATAGGTGGCTTTGAGTGTGAAATCAGTGGTATTCCAGCTTCTAATTATCTTACACCTGCTAAAAGACCTGCCTATTCTTTATTGGATAAAAGTAAAATTAAAGCTACTTTTGGCGTGGTTGTTCCGGAATATAAAGTGAGTTTGAGGAAGATGATGGAGTTATTATAAATTAAAACGAATTAAAACGAATTGAAACGAATTGAAACGAATTGAAACGAATT
>JAGOJA010000126.1:0-2237 GCA_017995345.1 Flavobacterium sp. | reverse complement strand
AAATGAAAAAAATACTAATAACAGGTGGAGCTGGATTTATTGGCTCGCACGTAGTAAGACGTTTTGTGAATAAATATCCTGACTACCAAATATACAATTTGGATGCCTTGACCTATGCTGGGAATCTGGAAAATATTGTGGATATAGAAAACGAGCCTAATTATACTTTTATAAAAGGAGATATAGTTGACGCTCCCTTTATTGATGCTTTATTTGCGGAGCACCAATTTGATGGAGTGCTGCATTTGGCTGCTGAATCGCATGTGGATCGTTCTATTACGGATCCGTTATCCTTTGTGAAAACAAATGTAATAGGAACCATGAACTTATTGAATGCGGCTAAGGCGATTTGGAATGGTAATTATGAAGGAAAGCGTTTTTACCACATTAGTACAGATGAGGTTTATGGTAGCCTAGGCGCCGAAGGCTTGTTTACCGAAACTACGGCTTATGATCCAAACTCACCTTATTCGGCTTCTAAAGCCAGTTCAGATCATTTTGTTCGTGCTTACGGCGAAACTTACGGTTTGCCTTATGTCCTGACGAATTGCTCTAATAATTACGGGCCTTTTCATTTTCCTGAAAAGTTGATTCCGTTGTTTATTAATAACATCATTCAAAACAAACCCTTACCCGTTTATGGTGATGGTAAATATACCCGTGATTGGCTTTTTGTAGAAGATCATGCCGTTGCGATTGATTTGGTTTTCCACGAAGGAACCAACCATGACACATACAATATTGGTGGTTTTAATGAATGGCAAAATATCGATTTGGTGAAATTATTATGTAAAATCATGGATGAGAAATTGGGACGCGAAGCGGGAACATCGGAGCAATTGATCTCTTATGTAAAAGACCGTCCGGGTCATGATTTGCGTTATGCTATTGATGCCAGTAAGATTAATAAAGAATTGGGTTGGAAACCATCAGTTACATTCGAACAAGGACTAGAGAGAACGGTAAATTGGTATTTGGAAAACCAGACGTGGTTGAATAATATTACCTCTGGGGAGTATGCGACTTATTATGAGAAACAGTATGCGAATTGAAGCGAATTTTAAAACGAATTAAAACGAATTAAAACGAATTGAAGCGAATTGAAACGAATTAAAACGAATTAAAACGAATTTCACTAATGATAGATGCGACCAATAAAATACTATACAAAGAAGAAAGCTTCGCTATTGTTGGCGCTTGTATGAAAGTGCATCGTACATTGGGAGCAGGGTTTTTGGAAGCAGTTTACGAAGAAGCATTGGAAAGAGAATTTCAAAATCTGAAAATCCCTTTTAAAAGACAAGTTAAATTGGATTTATATTACGGCAATCAGAAGTTAACAAAACAGTATAGAGCAGATTTTATTTGTTATGATGAAATTATAGTAGAAATAAAAGCAGTGTCGCTTATACCGACTGCGTTTTATGCGCAATTGCAAAATTATTTAAAATGCACAAATATAGAGTTGGGGATGTTGATTAATTTTGGCACTTCCTCCTTAACTTATAAAAGAATGATTAATTTGAAATAATTCGTAAAATTCGAATTAATTCGCAAAATTTGTTTAAAATGAAAGGAATTATACTAGCCGGAGGCTCCGGAACGCGTTTGCATCCATTAACACTTGCCATGAGCAAGCAAATGATGCCAGTTTACGACAAACCTATGATTTATTATCCGTTGTCAACTTTGATGATAGCAGGAATCAATGAGATATTAATTATTTCCACGCCACATGATTTGCCTAATTTCAAAAAATTATTGGGTGATGGTAGTGCTATTGGTTGTAAATTTTCTTACGCGGAACAAGCAATTCCTAATGGATTGGCGCAAGCATTCGTTATAGGAGAAGAATTTATAGGGGATGACAGCGTCGCACTGGTTTTAGGAGATAATATTTTCTTTGGAGCCAATATGGATGAATTATTAAAGTCTAATACGCATCCAGAAGGTGGAGTTGTTTTTGCGTACCACGTTTCGGATCCGGAGCGCTACGGGGTTGTAGAATTTGATAAAAATCTAAAGGCTCTTTCTATTGAAGAAAAACCACTGGAGCCTAAATCAAATTATGCCGTACCTGGTTTGTATTTTTATGATAATTCAGTAGTGGAAATCGCCAAGAATATCAAACCGAGTGCTCGTGGTGAATATGAAATCACTGATGTGAATAAAGTATATTTAGAGAAAGGAGCCTTGAAAGTGGGGATTTTAAGTAGAGGTACTGCTTGGTTAGATAC
>JAGOJA010000125.1 GCA_017995345.1 Flavobacterium sp. | reverse complement strand
GCGGTCATAATGGTTTAAAAAACGTTAATCTGGTTTTGAATACTCAAAACTATGCACGTTTTCGTTTTGGCATTAGCGACGAATTCAAAAAAGGAAAACAAGTAGATTACGTTCTTGGCGATTGGGACGATGCCGAAAAAACAGCACTGCCTGAGCGACTGGAACTCGCTTCAGAAATTATAAAATCATTTGGAACGGCTGGACTGGAAAATACTATGACCGCATATAATGGTAAATAAAAGATTCGCAATGCCAAACAAAAAGAAAAATTATTTATTTTTATCCAATAGTATTGCGCTGTAAATTCAAAATACCCCACTTACTAAACTAAAAAACAACCGGATATTAAAATCCTTTTCAGGAATTTTTTAAATAAATGACCTTAAGTCCAGAAATACTGACACCATGAAAAAAACTACTTTTCTTTTATTACTATCATTATTTCTCATCATCAACTGGACTTTTGCACAGCAAACCAACTTGCAGGAAGTGGTGCTTTTTGGCAAAAAACAACTAATCAAGCAGGGCTCCGTAATTCGATGCGCCTCGACGGAATATGAAGAATATCTGAAATCCAATAATCCAGACCGATTATCAACAAACGAATTTGAACAATGGATAACACCCAAAATACTGGAAAGAAAGAAAAAAGAAAATGCGCCTAAAGGATTCAAAACAAATGCAGTCATCAGAATTCCTGTTGTAGTTCATGTAATTCATAATGGCGACATTTTAGGCGTTGATGAAAACATACCTGATGCACAAGTGGCTTCCCAGATACAAGTATTAAACGAAGATTTCAGAAGAAAAGCTGACACACCGGGTTTTAACACCAATCCCGTAGGAGCCGACGTAGAAATTGAATTCGAACTTGCAAAAAGAGATCCAGCAGGCATTGTATCAGATGGCATAAACCGTGTCAATCTAGGACAAGAAAGCTGGTCAACTACTGAAATTAATAACACTTTAAAACCACAAACACAGTGGAATCCTGAAAAATACCTTAATATTTGGGTCGTAAAATTTACTGGCACTGATCTATTGGGATACGCTCAATTCCCAAGTGCATCCGGCTTACCGGGGATAGCATCAAATGAAGGTCCAGCTACAACTGATGGTGTAGTGATTGGCTATAAATATTTTGGTTCTAAAAACTATTTTGCTGGCGGAAACTATGCCGTTACTTACGACAAAGGAAGAACAACCTCACACGAAGTTGGCCACTGGTTAGGATTGCGCCACATTTGGGGTGATGGCAGCTGTGATGTAGACGATTTTTGTAACGATACGCCCAATGCGGGACAAGAAAACACAGGCTGTCCGATAAATGCAGATTCCTGCCCAAATTCTCTAGGTTTTGACATGGTTGAAAATTATATGGACTATACGGACGATGTTTGTATGAACATTTTTACAGCAGATCAAAAAACACGAATGATTACTGTTATGAACAACTCCATCAGGAGAGTTTCACTAAAAACTTCTGATGCCCTAACTCCGGGAACAACCTACACGAATGATGCTGCTACGATGGTCACAAACTTGAACATTTTGCCTTGCATCAACACCTTTGCTCCTACAATAAAAATAGTAAACAAAGGAAGCGCTGCACTAACAACAGCTACAATAAGCTACGGAATTGATAATGCCAACGTACAAACTTATAACTGGACTGGAAGCCTAGCGAACAACCAATCACAAGATATAACCTTACCTAATTTGACTACTTCCGGCGGCACTCATAGCTTTAGCGCAACTATTAGTAGCACTAACGGAGCAACGGATCAAAATAATGCGAACAACAATAGTACTGTAAATTTTAGCATCACAAAAAACTACTCCGCCACTGTCGTAAATTTAGCACTACAAACAGACCACTTTGGTACTGAAACCACTTGGAAACTAACAAATTCTGCTGGAACTGAATTGTATCATGGTGGCCCTTATACTGATACTGATGAAGCCTTACCGTTACCGGCTCCAGAAACCGAAACTTTTAACCTTGCGAATAATGACTGTTATACTTTTACAATATATGACAGTGTAGACGATGGGATGTGTTGTGATTACGGAAATGGGTCATACACATTAACAACAGCTGCAAATGAAATTATTGCTACGGGAGGGGCTTTTGAAGCATCAGAATCTAAAAGTTTTAGAATTGGAACTTTATCTACAACTGATGTTAACGGCTTAAGTGCTGTTTATATTTATCCAAATCCTACTTCGACTGTCTTGAACGTTGTTGTTGAAAACAAATCAAACACCCCAGAATCGTACACTATTCTCAATACTTCAGGTCAAATCCTACAATCCAAAAAAATTAAAACAAAGGAAGACCTCCAAATAAATGTTTCCAATATATCACAAGGAATTTATTTTTTGAAATTATCAAAAAATCAGTCTGAAACAAATACCATTCGATTTATTAAAAAATAAAACTAGTACTCTAAAAGGTCAAAAAAGGATTGAAGTTTTCAATCCTTTTTTAGTTATATCAATTGGATGTCTTAAATTTGCGCCATCATAAAACACTTGCTTTGAAGATTTTTCATTCTATAAACGATTTCAGGTCTACTAAAAAAACAATTTTAACCTTAGGCACTTTTGACGGCGTACATATTGGTCACAAAAAAATTCTGAAAAAAGTAATCCAAGGCACTGCTAATGAAAAATACGAAAGCTTAGTTCTTACTTTTTTTCCGCATCCCAGAATGGTTTTGCAAGAGGATTCTGGCTTGCAATTACTCAACACCATAGATGAAAAAATAGATTTACTGGCGGAAATTGGGCTCGAAAATCTAGTTATCCATCCTTTTGACGAAACCTTTTCAAGATTGACTGCCGAAGATTTTGTAAAAACGATTCTTGTAGACCGATTTCACATCCAAAAAATAATTATTGGTTACGATCACCGTTTTGGAAGAAACCGAACAGCTGATATTGATGATCTTATTGCTTTTGGCAAAAAATACAATTTTGAAGTTGAACAAATATCAGTTCAGGAAATCAACGAAATATCAGTAAGTTCCACAAAAATTAGAAATGCTTTATTAGAAGGAAATATGACTTTGGCTAATGACTATTTAGGCTATGCTTATTTTCTAACGGGAACTGTCGTCAAGGGAAAACAATTGGGAAGGACCATCAATTTTCCAACGGCTAATTTAAATATTAAAGAAAACTACAAACTGATTCCACAAAACGGCGTGTACATTGTAGAAAGCACCATAAATCAAAAAACCGTTTTTGGGATGATGAACATCGGATTCAACCCTACGGTTAAAGGTCAAAACCAATCCATTGAGATTCATTATTTTGATTTTGATGCTGATTTATACGAGCAAAAAATACGGGTTTCAATCCTGCAAAGAATCCGTTCCGAACAAAAATTTGAATCGGTTGATTTACTGAAAGCCCAACTTGAAAAAGATAAAAAATCCGCACACCACTATTTGAATAAATTTTAATTTTTTCATAAAATACTGCTGTTTTTTTTTGTAAATTTGAAGTTAATATTCTGTCTATCATTAAGATACATTTTTTAATTTCTAAAAATAGTCGTATGAAACTTCCAAAAGAATTAGTAAACGGGTTCATTATTTTCATCGGAATTGGCCTTTATTTCTTATTAATGGAGTTTTTAGGTTTAGCCGACATGTATTTCCTGCGTCTGTTCAATATCCTATTTGTATTTTATGGAACCAATAAAACGCTAAAAAGTAATTTCGCCGAAGGCAAAACCATATTGGCTTCCAATGCTGTTTCTGCACTGTTTACATCACTTTCAGGGGTGTTTTTGAGTATTATTGGGTTAATTATTTACATCTATATAAAAGGTGGCGCTATTTATATTGAAACGTTATCCGAAACATTCTTATTTGGTGGAAATCCTTCCATAATAACCTATTCCGCTTCTCTTTTATTTGAAGGAATTATATCTGCAGTACTTGTAACATTTATGCTAATGTTATATTGGGACACTCGTTACTCTTCAGACAAGCATGGTACTATATCCTAAATTTATTTGTACAAATAAACGTCGCAAAGCAGCACTATTAGTATTTTTATTTTAATGAATTACTTTCTTGGTAACTGATTGACCATTCTTCAAAACTATTTTTACCAACACGACTTGATGCGAAACAAGTACATTCGGCAGGGAAAAATCACGATTATTTATCGCTCCTTTTTGATATATTTTTTGCCCTGTTAAATTGAATATTGCAACCTCATCTATGAATTCCTTAGTAGAATTTATGTGCAACTGTTTGTTTTTATTCGACACGAAAACAAATTCTTTGTCATTTACAAAATCATCCGAAGCCAAGGTTCTATCGGTATACCGCAATGCAAAACGATCATTAAAGGTTCCTATTGCCGTATCAAAAGTGTAATTTGCTTTTTTTAAATCAAAGATGACATGGTTTAATTTATCTTCTAAAAAAAAGGATTGATTTAAGAAAAACCCATCGAACTGATCGATGCTAACCGTAAAGGTTCCCGCAATAGTAGTACGAAAACCTAAAGGAATAACATCCATTTCATCAAACGGCAATGCTCGTCCTTGAATTACTAAATTCCTATCTTGACTAACGCTGTAAAAGTCTACAAATTTATTTCCATCTAAAGTTTCCCCGTCAAAAGAACCATCATACTCATTTGTAGCACCAGTAGCATAACCCACTAAGAGTTGCTTGAATACGCCTTGAGTATTGCTAAGATTTAGCCAAAGACGGTTCTTTTCAGTCGTACTCGCTACTTTATATTTGTTGTTTTTGGTTCTAAAAAACTGCGAGTTATCAATAGGCATTCCTGCTATTTGTCGCATACTATTATTAAAATTTACCGTTCTACCATTACTTATACTAGTAGTAAAAAACGATTGTCCAGAAGCGATTTTACCGTTTGGTATAGAATTATTAACTCCCGAATTAGTTGCTTGGACCCCTACACCACCCAATAAATTATAGACAGCATAGTCATTTGAATTGTAAATATTATTGGTGATAGGCGTGTTATGTGTCCAAAAATAAATAGTCCCATCTATAAACTCCTTATTTTTAGATAAAAACAAGTCCGCGCTAATAGCAGATGGATACGGATTTCCGATCAAGTTGGAAGTATTATTTCCTCCTATAGGAACTGCTATTTTTCCGTTATTCGGTACTCCCGTAAAAACTGCTTCATAAGGAGCTGGAACCGTTTCCGAAAAATCCTGCGGACCACGAATACTATACCCTTTGCCCACATTCATACTATTTGAAGGAAGTTCTTCAACCCAGTCATCGATAGAAGCATTGAATGAAAAAAACTTGTCCGAAAGTGTAGTGGGAGAAACATCCACTAATTTTTGACTCGCAACTGGTGATGACCAATAGGTATAATCCATTTTAACTATTGGTGTGGTTTTTCTTTTAAGATTTATTATTCCCGTGTTAATACTAGCATCATTCGTTTGATAAAGCGAGGCATTATTTTCTAAAATTAATGTTCCTGCGCCCGAATAATCAAAAACCAAACCCAAGGTATTCCCATCTGGAACACCAACGCTATATCCTGAACCAATTGCACAGGAACAAGCGTTGGCAGAATTTAAAACAGGATAATTCCCGTTGAAAACAATTCTTTTTTCTGAAGAAGGCGCACCATTGTCCCAAGCTGAACCATTCCAAATTGTAGTGTCCAAACACAAAAGTAAGCGAGCAATCCGATGTTTGGTCACACCCGCAACGGAGTTGAAATTACCCCCTATCATCAGTTTATTGTTTGGCGTAAAACACATACTGTACAGCGGACTATTTAAATTCGCCGAGAAAGAAACATCAAAAGCACCCGTAGGCAAAACTCGAATCAGTCGTTTTACAGCAGTTCCGTTATATGTCCCAGAGAACGCTCCGCCAATCAAAACACGCCCGTCAGGCTGAATCAAAACAGCTCTTACGTCACCGTTACTAAAACCAGCACCACTAGCAAAACTAGTGTCTGAACTACCATCTACATTTAGTCTAATTATTCGTCTTGCAACTGAACCTTTATAGTTTAAAAAAGAACCTCCAACTATCAATTTAGTATCGGATTGCATCTCAACACAATATACATTTTTATCAAAGCCCGCGCCAATAATGAAGCTTGTATCAACACTACCGTCAATATTTAGACGAACCAAGCGACTATGAACACTGCCATTAAAACTTGAAAATCGACCTCCTACAACTACTTTCCCATCAGGTTGCACCAGTACAGACTCGACAATAGCATCTGCCCCTAAACCAATAGTAAAGCTTGTATCTAGAGTTCCATCTGGCAATAAACGAACGAGTCTATTAACATTCGATCCGTTAAATTTTGTAAAATTACCTCCTACGATTATTTTGCCATCGGGTTGTAAGGCGAGTCCATAAATTTGACTATTAAAACCCGCACCACCCGTATTGAAAGAAAGATCGACAGAACCGTCTGGTAGAACTCTGGCAATCCTATTGACCAAAACTCCATTATAATGCAAAAAACTTCCTCCTATTATGATTTTATGGTCTGATTGCACAATCGCATTTCTAACTAATCCATCCGCACCGATAGCAGCAACATTAAAGGTTGGGTCTATTGCACCATCAATTAATAAACGTGCAATTTTGGGGGCACTGACCCCATTAAATTTACTAAAATTACCGACCACAAGGGTTTTATTATCAGGTAACGAAACAACTTTTAAAACAGAATTATCAAAACCAACGCCAGCCGTCAAATACCCTATATCTAAAACTCCAGTGGCATCAACCTTAGCTAACCTGCCTTGATTTTGAGAATCAAAAACTGAAAAAGAACCTCCTACATACCAGGAACCATCTGGTTCTAGTGCTAAAGTAAGTATAGATGCCGAGCCTGGACCTGCTCCTATATCGAATATTGGATCTAAAACACCATTAGAATCCAACAATAGTAATCGGTTTACATTGGTTCCATTATAAGTCCCAGAAAACGAACCTCCCAACATAATAGAACCAACAGCATTAACTTTTATAACTTCAACCGTTCCGGTATTTAAACCAATTCCGGAAATAAAAGAAGCGTCCAAAGTTCCGTCAGGATTCAATCGAATTATTCTATTGACAACAATCCCATTATACACTAAAAAATCACCACCTACCATAATTTTTCCGTCTGCTTGAGTGGTAAGTGCCGATATATTAGCATCAAAACCACCTCCTTGAACAAAAGAGGCATCAACTGTGCCATTAGTATTCAATCGAATTATTCTGCCGCAAGCAGTACCATTAAAAGAAACAAAGGATCCGCCCAAAATAATCTTTCCGTCTTGTTGAATATGGGCTTCTTCAACAAGTGAATTTGCCCCTGTTCCAATTGCAAATGTGGTGTCTAAGTTTCCGTTGGGTAAAATACGGGCTATCCTCGATGCGGAAACACCATTGTAATTCACAAAACTACCCCCTACAATTAAGCTTCCATCTGCTTGCATAGCCACGGAGTAAATTATTCCTGAACTTGCCGCAATTGAAGTGTCAAAAGAGGCGTCACGAGAGCCATCAGGATTCAAACGGATTAACCTATTAGCCGTAGAACCATTAAACGAAGTAAATGCGCCTCCAACAATAATTTTACCGTCGGGTTGTAGTAAAGTGCAATAGACATTCCCAGTAAAACCAGTCCCCAATACAAAAGAAGGATCTTTGGAACCATCAGGCAATAACCGACATAATTTAGGAGTAGCAGCGCCATTAAAATTTAAGAAATCACCTCCTACAATCAGATTTCCGTCAGATTGAAGAGAAACGGTTCTGAC
>JAGOJA010000039.1 GCA_017995345.1 Flavobacterium sp. | reverse complement strand
ATAGCACGTGGAACTTGGAATAATTCGTGAGCGTCACGAGACCAAACACCAGCACCTAATCCGTAAGGAGTATCATTTGCAATAGCGATAGCTTCCTCAGTAGAACTAAAAGTAGTTAAGGCTACAACTGGTCCAAAAATTTCTTCTTGGAAAACACGCATATCGTTTGTTCCTTTTAATACAGTTGGTTGGATGTAATATCCTTCAGAAATTTCTCCTCCGTAGTTTCCAGCGTCTCCACCAGCTAATACTAATGCACCTTCCTCTTTACCAATATTGATATAGTTAAGAATTTTTTCATATTGAGGCTTAGAAACTTGAGATCCAATCATTGTTTCTGGATCTAATGGGTTTCCAGTTTTGATAGCGCTCAAACGTTCTTGCATTCTTGCGATAAAATCGTCAGCAATATCTTCGTGAACTAAAATACGAGATGGAGCTGTACAAATTTCACCTTGATTAAGTGCAAACATTAACGCTCCTTCGATAGCTTTGCTATAGAAATCATCGTCTTTATCTGCTACTGATGGGAAGAAAATGTTTGGAGACTTACCACCTAATTCCATAGTTACTGGAATAATGTTTTCGGCTGCATTGTGTAATACTTTACGTCCTGTTTCTGTTGAACCAGTAAATGAAAGTTTAGCAATACGCTTAGATGTAGCTAATGCTGCACCAGCTTCTGCACCAAAACCAGTTACGATGTTCAATACACCTGGAGGTAAAATGTCACCAATAAGTTCCATTAATGCGATAACACTTGTAGGAGTTTGTTCAGCTGGCTTAACAACTGCAGTACAACCTGCTGCTAAAGCTGGAGCAATTTTCCATGCTAGCATTAACATTGGGAAGTTCCAAGGAATGATTTCACCAACAACTCCAATAGGTTCGTGCAATACGATACTTACTGTGTTTTTATCATGCTCTGAAATACTTCCTTCGTCTGCACGAATTATACCTGCGAAATAACGGAAGTGATCAATACAGTAAGGGATATCTGCTGCACGAGACTCACGGATTGGTTTACCGTTGTCAATTGTTTCTAAAGTTGCTAAGTATTCGAAGTTGTCTTCCATTACTTGAGCAATTTTTAATAATGCATTACTACGTTCTGTAGCTGAAGAAGTACTCCAAGCAGGGAATGCTTCGTGAGCTGCATCAAGTGCAAGATCAATATCTTCTTGTGTTGAACGAGCTGCTTGAGTAAATACTTGTCCATCTACTGGAGATACATTGTCAAAATATTGTCCTTTTACAGGAGCTACGAATTTACCGCCAATAAAGTTTCCGTATCTTTCTTTGAATACAGGTTTTGTTACATTTGCCATAATTATATATTTAATTTTTAAATTATTTAGATGTAATCTCAAAGAATTGCTTCTTATTAATTACACTGCAAATTTACGGCAGCAGTTCGCTTATGCTGTTATTGATTTAGTTCAATAACTTATGAAAAACGTTCAATGTTTAGCTGTTAGTAAAAATAAATTTCTACTTTAATATTAAAAGCTTTTAAAACAGATGCTTAAATAAAAATATAATTGAAGTGACAACTTACATGAACTCATTACAAACGTTTTTTCAAAGACTATCCTTAAGTTAGATAGCTTATTAAAGCTAAAAAAACACCTAATGCTTTTAAATTATATCATGCAGTTTACTAAGAAAATTTTCTATAGTAGATTCTTATTGATAAAAACAAGTGCATTAGCTCTTATAACTATCATAAAAGCAGGCCAAGCCAATGACGTAAAATAACATAATACTACCCAAAGTCACAACAGTCAGTCTATTTACAATCAAGCACATTAATAGTAATAATATCGGCTCCCATATGAAATCGTTGTAGAGACATAGCTGAAAACCATACACCTATCACTTTTTGGCAATCTCCTCAGCGCAATAAGCTAGCGCCACATGACTAAAGACAGTATTCAACTACAAGACATCGTTTGGAAATAATTTATAAAAAAGAGTTGTTTTCTCAACTCAAACATCAGTTACTAATTATTTAATTTCCTCTACAGAAACTAATTGAACAATAACTGACTTAAATTCAAAAGACACAGTTTTAAATAAAAAAAAAAAATGCGGAGCTAAATAACTCCGCATTTTTTCTCTTCTTCCTAATCATTTGCAATTAGACAAAACATTTTTTGAATTAAAAATTAACAATTGTTCCATCGTAACAAGCTTGTAAAATAGCTTTAATTTCTTCAAACTTTGGTTTTCTTGGATTGAAAAGTGTACAAGGATCTTTCATTGCATTTTCAGTAAGGGTATCTATTTTAGCTTCCCATTCTTTTTGATCAATACCATATTCTTTTAACGAAGCTACAACACCAACTGATTGACGTAAATCTGACACTGCCTGAGCAAATTCTTCTGCTGTAGACTTACCGATCAATTTAGCTAAATCTGTGTATTTATCAGTTTCTTTTGAGTTATAACGAATTACGTTAGGCATTAAAATAGCATTACCACATCCGTGAGGAATTCCAAAAGTACCACCTATTTGATGAGACATAGAGTGAACAATTCCTAACCAAACATTATTGAACGACATTCCAGCCATACAAGATGCATCATGCATTGCTTGACGAACTTCTAAATTGCTACCTTCAGAAACTGCTGTTAGTAAATTTTTGAACACTAACTCAATAGCTGATTTAGCTAATGTATCACTATAACGCTCTGAAATATTTGAAGCATAAGCTTCAACACCATGACTTAAAGCATCAAGACCTGTATTTGCAGTTACATTTTCTGGCATACTTGCACTAAGTTCACCATCAATAATTGCCATATCTGGAGTCAATTCATAAGATACAATCGGGTATTTAGTACCTTTTTCTCTATCTGTAATTACTGCCAAGCCGGTAATCTCTGTTCCAGTCCCACTTGTTGTTGGAATTGCAACCATGATAGCTTTTTTACGTAACTTTTTAACAGCAAACAACTCTTTCAATTCTTCTAATTTTGAATCAGGATATTCATAGTATATCCACATTCCTTTTGCTGCATCAATTGCTGAACACCCTCCTAAACCAATAATAATATCTGGTTGCTCTTGTGTTAAAAACTCAGCTCCTTTAATTACAGTTTCAATAGATGGATCTGCCTCTACTCCTGAAAAAACTACAGATTCAATATTAACTTCTTTTAAGTAATTTTGAGCACGCTCAAGTACTCCATTCTTTTGTACAGAACCACCACCAATTATAAAAGCAGCTTTTTTCCCTTTTAATTCTTTTAAGTTTTCAAGACTTCCTAGGCCGTGATACAATTCTTTTGGTACAGTAAATTTTCCCATTTTTTTATTTTTATTTTTATTATTTCAATAATTATAGTGCAAATGTACAGCGAGAGTTCACTTAACATGTTATTGAAATAGTTCAAAAAACTTATGAAAAAAGTTCAATGTTTAGAATTTCGAAAAAGAGACGTCTATCTGTATATTTAATAATATCATTATCAATTAGTTACGTGTTTCAGTCATTACTCCTAAATATCAGTTGGACTAACTCCAAACTTGTTTTTAAACGCTATACTGAAGTTAGAGAGATTGTTATAACCAATATCTAAGTAGATATCAGACGCTTTTAAATCTCCGGCTTGAAGAAGTTCTTTTGCTTTTTGTAGGCGCTTGTCTTGCAACCATTTCCCGGGAGCTTCATTATACTCAGAAGTAAAATGTCGTTTGAAAGTCGATAGGCTCATGTTACATAAAAAGGCAATTTCCTCCAATTTTAAATTAGAATTCACATTACTTTCTACTATGTTTTTAAAAGGAGAAACCTCTTTTGAGATCAATGAATACAAATAAAATTCAAACTCATTTCCGTATTTATTTAACAAATACAGCATAATTTCTTCAAATTTTAAAACTAATAAAGCGTCACTATAACTGTGGTTTAAAAAAGTTTTAGAAGACAGGGAATTTATAAAGGAAGCGATATAATCATCATTTTCAATAACAAAATACGGCACATCTTCTTTATAGGGCTTGACGTTATTAGTGTATTTAATTAAAAAATCAGTTAATTTTTTCTCCGAAAAAAAGAAGAGTTTACAAAAATAAATAGCTTCAGTGTCAAGCAACTCGGTCCATAACCAATTCCCTTTTTTTAATAAAAGAGACTGCTGACTATTTACGGCCATTGAAGTATCTGCAAAATGTACTTGTTTTTTTCCGACTTGCAAGAAACTAAACATATTCATACTTAAGTTAACTTTGCTTTTTACAACATCACTAATCATTTTAAAATCATAAACAAATATATCTTGCGACACTTCTTTGTCTACAAAAAAAATCTCAGGTATATTTTCTATTGGCATATAACGTTTTTTTTAAAAGGATTTAGACCCGAAACTTACTGAACGTCTTGATTTTTTAACCAAAACAAATACTATTATTCTATCTATCTTACTGAACGGACACTATCAAAAAAAAAACTAATACTCAATTTTACCAACAGTTCTCATTATCCTAACAATTTTAGACTTTCGATTATTAATGTAAGAAGAAGAACTCGTCGCTTTATACTTTCTTGGATTAGGCAAAATTGCTGCTATTCCTGCAGCTTGAATTGGGGTAAGATTAGCCGCATCTTTACGATACCAATGTTGAGCTGCTGCTTGAGCGCCATAAACACCATTGCCCATTTCAATACTATTCAAATAGACTTCCATAATGCGCTCTTTTCCCCAGATAATTTCAATAAGAACGGTAAAATATGCTTCTAGTCCTTTTCGCAAATAACTTCGGCCTTGCCACAGAAATACATTCTTGGCCGTTTGTTGGGATATTGTACTTCCCCCCTTTATTCTTCGACCTCTCTCATTACTTTTATACGCTTTATGCATTGCCGTAAAATCAAAACCATTGTGTTTTAAAAAGGTTCCATCCTCACTTGCGATTACTGCTTTTTGGAGATTTGTTGAAATATTTTCTATTGGTTCCCAGTCGTGGCTAAAAAAAACTTCTTTTCCGCCAACTTTATTTTCAATTGCTCTAATTACCATTAAAGGAGTGAATACAACTGGTACAAACTTAAAAAAAACCACAAGAAACAAGGAAATTCCAAAAAACCATAAGAGTGCTTTGAATAGAAAACGAGATAATTTGCTCATAAAAGAGTTAGGTTCTTTTTTAACGGTTTGGTTTGTTTTTTTTGGGGTTATTTTTGTTGCCATTATACTAAATCTGCTAATTCTGTTCCTATTAAACTTCCTATCGCCACTCCCATTCCGCCTAATCGTACACCACAATATACATTGTCAGATAGTTGAGAAACAATTGGATTCTTACTACTGCCAACTCCCATAATGCCACTCCAACGATGTTCAATTTGGAAATCTTGATTCGGCAAAATTACTTCTTTTAATAATTGTTCCAATTTTTTTTGTATGATTTCTGTTTGTCCAAATTCACTAGTATTTTCGGCTTCAAAATCGAGATTTCTGCCGCCTCCAAGCAAGATGCGATCGCCAATATTCCTGAAATAATAATATCCTTTATCCAAATGAAAAGCACCTTTGATAACTAAATTTTGAATGGATTCCGTTATTAAAACCTGCGCTCTAGCTGGATGAACTGCTCCCTTAGTTAATTCATTTGCGAAACCATTTGTAGCAAACAATAATTTTTTAGTTTTAAAAGTAAAGTCAACCAAAGCCACTTGAACTTCATTTCCTTTATCTAAATAAGCCGTTACAGTTTGTTGGTTTAGAATTAAAATATTTTCTGAAACTGCATTTCTCAGCAAAGCCTGCATCATATCACCAGTATCAATCTGCGCTTCAAAAGGATTGAAAACTAAATATTCCTGAATACTGGCAAACCCAAAACGGTCAATTTTCTTTGCGAAAACATCACTTTTAAAAAGCGGTTTTAAAATTTCATTAATAAAAGGGAGCTTTCTAATACAATCATTATAACCGCCTTCATCTTCCTTTAAAAAAAGCTCAAAACCTCCGTAGGGTTTGAAATCTATAATAGTATCACCCAATCTTTTTCGCAACAACTGCAATCCTTCCCAGCGTTTTTTAATAAGCTGAATCACATCTTCCTCTGAATGAGATTTTAAATCATCTACAATCTCAGAAATACTTCCGAAACAGGCGAAACCTGCATTCTTGGTACTTGCGCCATGCGGCAACATTCCTTTTTCTAAAACTAGAATTTTGCTATTAGGAAATCTTTCGCGCAAGCGTAATGCGGCGTGCAAACCCACAATTCCGCTTCCTACAACTGTATAATCTACGTTTGTAAACCAATTTTTCAATTCCCAATAACTCAAATTCATAGCTGAAATTTTTATAAAAATAATAATTTTCTGGAGCTAATCCCGCTATCCGATATAATCTTTGTTTTTTTTCAAAGAAAAAAACAAAGGATTTCCACTCCTATCGGGGCTAAAAAGCATGCATTTAAACCAAGAAAGATCGAAAAAAATTGGCTAATTTTATCTTTCGAAAAAAAATAATTATAGAAATGAAAAAATTACTGTTAATACCCCTATTAATGATGAGTTTGAATGCCTTGGCGCAAAATGTAATGACACCAGAATTACTTTGGAAATTAGGAAGAGTAACCCCTTTAGGACTTTCTATCGATGGAAAAAATATCGTTTATAAAGTAACTTATCCTTCTGTAGCAGAAAATAAATCAGAGAGTAAACTGTATACTATCTCAGTAAATGGAGGAAATCCAACTGAAGTAAAGGACACAAAAACACTCTTGAAAGATAAAAATATTTCTCCTGATGGAAAATACATCGTGTACAACGAAGAAGTAAAAATAGACAAGGTTCACGGAAAAGATTTTTATCCTGATTTACAAAAATCAGATGCTCAAATCTATGATGGCTTAGATTATCGCCATTGGGACACTTGGAACGAAGGTAAATTTAATCACGTTTTTTATAAAGAAAACAAAGAAGGCGCTGTAGGAATTGACATTCTTGAAGGAGAGAATTTCAACAGCCCACAAAAACCTTTTGGAGGAGACGAAGATTATATTTGGTCTCCAGACAGCAAAAGCATTCTTTATGTATCTAAGAAAAAAGCAGGAACTCAATACGCGACTTCTACTAATACAGATATCTATGAGTACAATCTAGAAACTAGAAAAACGATAAACAGAACAGAAGGAAATCTTGGTTATGATATGGGACCACAATTTTCTCCTGCAGGAAATTTGACCTGGTTACAAATGAAAAGAGATGGTTATGAAGCGGACAAAAACGATCTAATCGTAAGTTTCAAAGGCATGAAAATGAATTTGACTGCAAATTGGGATGGAACAGTAGATAGTTTTATGTGGAGTAAAGATGGAAGCAAAATCTATTTTGTAGCACCAATCGACGGGACAAAACAATTATTTGAGGTTAACTTTCCGGGTGTAACGCGTATCGCAATCACAGTTCGTCAAATTACAAACGGTGATTTTGATGTAAGTTCAATAGTAGATTTTTCTGGAGATAACGTAATCGTAACTAGAACAGATATGAATCATGCTGCTGAAATTTTTTCTTATAATCTGAAGAAGAAAAGTTGGAAACAACTAACAAATGTAAACACAAATACTTATAATTCTTTGGCGTTAAGCAAAACCGTAAGAAGATATGTGACTACAACTGATGGTAAAAAAATGTTAGTTTGGGTTATTCTTCCACCTAATTTTGATGCTAATAAAAAATATCCAACCTTATTATATTGCCAAGGCGGACCACAATCACCATTAACACAAAGCTATTCTTTCCGTTGGAATTTTCAATTAATGGCCGCTAACGGCTATGTAGTTGTAGCGCCAAATCGTCGTGGAATGCAAGGTCACGGTGTAGAATGGAATGAGCAAATTAGTAAAGATTGGGGCGGACAAGTAATGCAAGATTATTTATCAGCAATTGATGATGTTGCTAAAGAAAAATATGTTGCTGCAGACCGTCTAGGATGTGTAGGTGCTAGTTATGGTGGGTATTCAGCGTTTTACTTAGCGGGAATTCACAACAACCGTTTCAAAACATTCATTGCTCATGATGGAGTTTTCAACACTCAAAGCATGTTTGGAACTACTGAAGAAGTTTTCTTCAACAACTGGGATTTTGGTGGCGCTTATTGGGAAAAAGATAATGTTGCTGCTCAAAAAGCATACAATGAGTTCAATCCTATTAATCATGTTGGCAAATGGAATACTCCAATTTTAATTATTCAAGGAGGAAAAGATTTCCGTGTAGCAATAGGACAATCACAAGAAGCTTTTCAAGCGGCTCAATTAAGAGGAATAAAAAGTAGATTCTTATATTTTCCGGAGGAAAATCATTGGGTTTTGAAACCACAAAATGCACAAGTTTGGCAAAAAGAGTTTTACAAATGGTTGAAAGAGACTTTGTAATGAAAATCTCTATCCAAAAATAGTTGCTATATAAACAAAAAAAACCTTACATCACTGTAAGGTTTTTTTCTTAAAATTAAATATTTTTTATTCCGGATCATTCATTTTGAAAGTATCCATGAATGCTGTAGTATAATCACCCGCAATATAACGCGGATCTTCCATCAATTGTCTATGGAACGGAATAGTAGTCTTGATTCCTTCTATTACAAATTCATCTAAGGCTCTTTTCATTTTACTAATTGCTTCTTCGCGAGATTGGGCCGTAGTAATAAGTTTTGCAATCAATGAATCATAATTTGGTGGAATAGTGTAACCTGAATATACGTGTGTATCTAAACGAACACCATGTCCTCCTGGCATATGTAACGTTGTAATTTTTCCTGGAGAAGGACGGAAATCATTATAAGGATCCTCTGCATTAATACGACATTCAATACTATGTAATTGCGGAATATAGTTTTTACCTGAAATTGGAACTCCAGCCGCAACTAAAATTTGCTCACGTATCAAGTCATAATCGATAACTTGTTCCGTAATTGGGTGCTCCACTTGAATACGGGTATTCATTTCCATGAAGTAAAAATTACGGTGTTTATCCACCAAAAATTCTATCGTTCCCGCACCTTCATATTTAATATATTCAGCAGCTTTCACAGCAGCCTCACCCATTCTAGTTCGCAATTCATCAGTCATAAACGGAGAAGGAGTCTCTTCAGTCAATTTTTGATGACGTCTTTGAACAGAGCAATCCCTTTCTGAAAGATGACAGGCTTTACCATAAGCATCCCCTATTATTTGAATTTCGATATGACGCGGTTCTTCAATTAATTTTTCAAGATACATACCGTCATTTCCAAAAGCAGCGATAGATTCCTGACGGGCGTCATCCCATGCTTTTAGCAAATCTTCTTCCTTAGCAACAGCACGCATCCCTTTTCCACCACCACCGGCAGTAGCTTTTAACATTATGGGATAACCAATTTCAGCAGCCAACTCTTGAGCTTGCTCAAAAGACTCTAACAATCCTTCTGAACCAGGTACACATGGAACTCCTGCGGCTTTCATAGTTGCTTTTGCTGAAGCTTTATCACCCATTCTGTCAATCATATCAGCAGATGGTCCGATAAATTTAATTCCGTGTTCTTGGCAGATTTTTGAAAATTTTGCCTTTTCAGAAAGAAATCCGTAGCCTGGATGTATTGCATCTGCATTGGTTATCTCAGCAGCGGCAATCACATTTGACATCTTCATATAGGATAAGTTGCTTGGCGGTGGGCCAATACAAACTGCTTCGTCAGCAAACCTTACATGCAGACTTTCGGCATCAGCAGTAGAATAAACGGCTACTGTTTTTATGCCCATTTCTTTGCATGTTCTAATTACGCGTAACGCAATCTCTCCTCTATTTGCAATTAATATTTTTTTAAACATCTATTTTGAGTTATGAGTTATAGTTATGAGTTTTTTTAAAATTATGATTGATCAAAAACCAATTCATAATTTATAATTCATAATTTATAATTAATTAAGATGGATCTACTAAGAATAAAGGTTGGTCAAATTCAACTGGTGAGGTATCATCAACCAATATTTTCACAATTTTACCAGAAATTTCAGATTCAATTTCATTAAATAATTTCATGGCCTCGATTACACAAAGAACATCCCCTTTAGAAATCGTTTTACCTACTTCAACAAACATTGGTTTATCTGGAGATGGTTTTCTATAAAAAGTTCCAATAATCGGGGATTTTATAGTAATGTAATGTGCGTTTTCTACTACTGGAACTTCTGGAGCAACTGCTGCCGGAACAATTTGTTGCGGTACTACTGCTTGTTGAAGTGTGGCTTGAGCAGGCATTTGCTGCACATACGTGGTTTCTGTAGCATTTCCTTCTAATGTTGTTCTAATGGTGATTTTCACATCATCCATCTCTAATTTAACTTCTGCAACTCCTGAATTTGCTACAAACTTGATTAGATTTTGAATTTCTTTTAAATCCATAATTATTTGTTTTTAGTTTAGTTTATTTTTTATTGTATGCCCATTTTAGATAAATAGATCCCCAAGTGAATCCACCTCCAAAAGCAGCTAAAATTATTGTATCTCCTTTTTTGAATACATGTTCAAAATCACTAAGCACCAATGGCAGAGTAGCAGAAGTTGTATTTCCGTATTTTTCGATATTCATTAATACCTTAGAATCTTCTAAATTCATTCTGTTAGCCGTAGCGTCAATAATACGTTTATTGGCTTGATGAGGAACCAACCAAGCAACATCTTCATTTGTCAAATTATTTCTTTTCAAAATTAATTCACATGAATCTGCCATATTGGTCACTGCATATTTAAACACTGTTTTTCCGTCTTGGATAATATTATGTCTATTTTCTTTTACCGTTTCTAAAGTGGTCGGATTAATGGAACCGCCAGCATCTATTTTCAAAAAATCTCTACCAACCCCATCACTGCGCAAGTATTCGTCTTGCAGTCCTAATCCTTCGTAATTAGGTTCAAATAATACTGCACCGGAACCATCTCCAAAAATGATACAAGTTGACCTATCTGTATAATCTACTATTGAAGACATCTTATCAGCACCAATCAACAGTACTTTCTTATATCTTCCTGATTCTATGTAAGCAGCGGCAGTTGACATGCCAAATAAGAAACTAGAACAAGCTGCCTGCAAATCATAAGCAAAAGCATTAGTAGCACCTATTTCAGTTGCGACATACGCTCCCGTTGAGGCTACTGGCATATCTGGAGTAGCGGTTGCCATTATCAACAAATCTATTTCAAGAGGATCAACATTAGCTTTAGCTAATAAATTTTGTGCAGCTTTAATGGCTAAAAAGGAAGTTCCTTTCCCTTCTTCTTTAAGGATTCTTCTTTCTTTTATCCCTGTACGAGAGGTTATCCACTCTTCGTTGGTATCAACCATGGACTCAAGCGCTTTGTTTGTTAACACAAAGTCCGGAACATAGGCTCCAACAGCGGTTATTGCGGCTTTAATTGTACTCATTTTATGCGATTATTGTTTTTTTCAAATAGTTGAATCTGAAAAATTTTTAAAAGACTTGAAAATTACAAAAAAAATTCCATTCCGTTTGATTTGAAACTTCTTATTTAATTAAAATTACAAACAACAAAAAACTCTCACGATGTGAGAGTTAAGATATCATTTACTAAAATACATTAAGCAACCGCCACAGATTTATCTATAACAACTTGCCCTCTATAGTACATCTTACCTTCATGCCAATATGCTCTATGGTATAAATGCGCTTCTCCAGTAATTGGACAAGTAGCGATTTGAGCTACAGTAGCTTTATAATGTGTTCTTCTTTTATCTCTTCTTGTTTTGGAGATTTTTCTCTTAGGATGTGCCATTTTACTATATTATTTATCCGTTAATAGTTGCTTTAATTTGTCCCAACGTGGGTCAATATTTTCTTTTTCTTTAATTTCTTCTTTTTCTTCCTTTACCGTCAGCTCATTTAGCTTAGTTAAAGCCTCGGTCTTTAGACTTCCGTCTTTTACACCTGGATGAACTCGCCTTAGAGGCACTGACAACACTATCATTTCATAGATATATTGCGCAATATCCATTTCAAACTCACCATGAGGTAGGATTAATAATTCCTCATTTTCATTGTTAAATTCCTCTCCAAAACTAACGATTAATTTCATTTGACCTTTAATTGGCAAATCAAAATCTTCACTTGTGAGATCACAAGGTACATTTACAACCCCTTTGTGCTTAAAACTCAACTCTAGCAGCGTGCTTTTTTTCTCTAAAACTACATTTACTTTGATATTTGAATCTTGATATTCATTATAATCAAAGATTTCAAAGAACGCATTACTTATTTGATACTCAAAATGATGTTTCCCTAGCTTTAATCCTATAAAAGGAATTAAATATTCTTTTGTATTCTTCATTTCAACAACAATTTGCCCCTAAACTTCGGGAGTGCAAAGATATAAAATTATTGCAAATCTAATAATGTTATTCACTTTTTTTTGTTCACAACTACTTTTCTTTTGTTTTCAATGGCTTTTCACTGATCTCGGCATGTAGGTTTCTCGAATGATAGATATCAATTGCAAGATACACAGCTTCTTTAAATGAGTTAAAACTCGCTATCCCTTTTCCAGCAATATCATAAGCAGTGCCGTGATCCGGCGACGTTCTTAATTTATTCAGTCCCGCCGTATAATTTACCCCATTCCCAAAAGACAGTGTTTTAAAAGGAATCAATCCTTGATCGTGATAAGTAGCTATAATCGCGTCATATTTTTCATACTGGTTGCTACCAAAAAAGCCATCGGCAGCAAAAGGGCCAAATACTAAAGTCCCTTTGTCAAATATCGTTTTCAACGTTGGCTTTATTATTAAATCGTCTTCAGTACCGATAACTCCACCGTCACCACAATGCGGATTCAATCCCAAAACTGCAATTTTAGGTTTATTGATACTAAAATCTCGAATCAATGATTGTCTAACCGTTTCTATCTTTCTTTTGATTAACTCCTCAGTAAGATGAGCCGCCACTTCGTTCAAGGGAATATGGTCCGTCAACAATCCTACCCTCAAATTATCTTGAACCATCAACATCAGCGCATCACCCTCTAATTCCTGATCTAAATAATCCGTATGTCCAGGGAATTTAAATTCATCAGATTGAATGTTATACTTATTTATCGGCGCAGTTACCAGTACATCTACAAGCCCATCTTTTAAAGCTTTGGCTGCAGCAACAAATGATTTTATCGCATATTCGCCTGCCTTTGGGTCGCTCACGCCAAAATTAAGGTCTACTCCTTCTTTCCAAATATTTATAACATTAATTTTCCCAGTCACAATTTGATCCAGCCTATCAATTCCGTGTAATAATGAAGTCGCTTGAAAAGTTTTTTTTACAAAAGACAGCAACTTCACATTTGCGAAGATTACAGGAGTACACAACTCTAACATACGAGCATCCTCAAATGTTTTTAAAACAACTTCGCTTCCAATACCGTTTAAATCTCCTATAGAAATCCCTACAATTATATTTTCTGCTTTTTTCATCATGACCTAAGGTTATTTATTGCTAATTTTGAAGTGCAAATTTAGTAAAATAAAACAAGAAATGTTTACAGGAATCATAGAAACCCTTGGGACCATCCAAGAAATTAAAAAAGAGAACACTAACATTCACATCAAAATTAATTCATCCATCACCAACGAATTAAAAATTGATCAAAGTGTCGCCCATAACGGAATATGCCTTACTGTCGTTGCAATTGAGGACAGTTTTTATACCGTAACTGCAATAGACGAAACGATAAAAAAAACAAATTTAGCCCATTGGAAAGTAGGCGACAAGGTGAATTTAGAAAGAGCTATGAAGCTTGGCGACCGACTTGACGGACACATCGTTCAAGGACACGTTGACCAAACCGGAACCTGTATTGCTGCTGAGCAAACTAATGGTAGCTGGCTTTACACTTTTGAATATGATGAAAAACTAAACAATATTACTATCGAAAAAGGATCAATTACCGTCAACGGAGTGAGCTTAACGGTGGTGAACTCAAAAAAAAATCAGTTTAGCGTAGCGATTATCCCATACACCTACGAAAATACTAATTTCAAAAATTTCAAAATTGGCACAAAAGTAAATCTAGAGTTTGATGTTATTGGAAAATATATCTCCCGATTGTACGCTAACCAATAAAAAATAACATCCTTTCTTAAAAAAGCAAAAACCCCAATCAAATTGAGGTTTTTGTTTTTAATCTATTGTTGTAAATGATGTAAATTCCAAAAAGCAAAGCTATCAGCACCACTATAAATATATTTTCATCTATAGACAAATGAGGCGGTGGGGGCGGCTTTCTATAAGTAGGCGCAGGAGGAGGATCCTTAGCAAATATACTATAAATGCTAAAAAAAAAGACCATAAAAGACACTGTTTTCTTCTGAGCTATTTTCATAGAGCCAAATATAACGAATCTATTTTTTTAAAACAAATCTTCTTTACTACTCCTGTAAATGACAACTGTCTTTCTTTACAAAAAAACAAGACAAACAAGTTAAAAAAAGCTTTATAAACAAAAAAAAACCTTGCTAAAAAACAAGGCTTTCTTGTGGTCCCACCTGAACCACCTTTATTTATTAAGTGGGATTAATTGATTTTCATTTGCTATATTTGGCTATCAAAGGGTTTGTTGTACTGGGATTTATGATTTTTAATGAACTTTAATTTGGAAAAACTCCCCCTTTCACTCCCCCTATTTAATCAATTTTAACGAATTTTAACATGAATTATCTGTTTGAATTAAGAAAGGACAAAATCAATAAAAATGGAATGATACCTATTAGAGTTGTAATAACTTCAGGCAAAATAAAAGTTCGAAAAAATTTGTCGAGTGTAAAAACATTATTAGAAGACTGGGATATTAAAAGTGAAGTTATTAGAAACAATAAGAAAAATCCATTTTTCGAAATCTACCAAGTGGCTAATGCAGATATACAACAAACAAAAGAAAAACTTGAAAAAATAAAGAATTTCTTCAAGTTCAACAACATTCCTTTTGCAGAAGATATTTTCCTAGAGAAATTTGATAAAGATGAAGTATCAGTTGCCATTGATTTTTTTGAAGCCTATTCCGAATTCATTAATGTTTCTAAACACACAAAGGCTATAGGCACTATCACTAAATACACTACAGTTAAAAATTTTCTAGATCAATTCAATGAATTCACTAAATACCCAATACGATTTGACACTATAAACCAACGATTTGAAGAAAAGTTTATGGATTATGCTTATGAAGAACGAAAGACTTTAAATAACTATTATGGAAAATTAATCAGCATCATCAAAACCTTTATGAATTGGTCTTTTGACCGTGGATACCATAATAATATTGAGTTCAAAAAACTAAAGCGAATAGAGAATGAAATAGAGGTCATTTTTCTAGAAAAAGAAGAATTATTTAAATTGTATAAGCATGATTTTGAAAATGAAAGATTAAATAAATCCAGAGACTTTTTTTGTTTTGGATGTTTTACAGGGTTGAGACACTCAGACATTAACAATATGGACCAAGCAAATATCTACGATGACTTTATTCAATTAACATTAATAAAAACAAAGACGATTAATCATCGGGTGGAATTAAATATTTTTTCAAAAGCAATCCTAGAAAAATATAAAGGAACTATCTATGAACCATTACCCAAAATAAGCTCACAAAAGCTAAATAAGAATATACAGGACTGTTGTAAGATTATAAAATTAGATTCTGACATAACATTAACTAGACATATTGGAAGTAAAAGAATTACCAAAACTCATAAAAAACACGAATTAATTACTAGTCATGTTGCAAGAAAAACTTTCGTTACAAATTCTCTTATTTTCGGAATGAATGAGAGAATTCTTAGAGAGATGACACATCATACAGATGAAAAATCTTTTAAAAGATACGTGGATATATCTAACTTTCAGAAAAATAAAGAAATGAAAAGTACTTGGAATATAAATTTTGAATCAGAATAATATGGGTATCCTAGGTTTTATTAAGCAAATAGACAAAAGTGGTCTTCTTGAAAAAAAAAGCAAAGAAAATAATTTAATTGTTAAACCTGCATTCGACCAAATACTTAATAATTTAGAATCTGTCCCTAATTCTAATGATAATACAGACTATTACTGGATAACAACTGAAATGAAAAATCATTTGAATTATAAAGAAGTAGAATTATTAGTTGATTTGACTGAAAATTTCAGCAACAGGGACGCTTTTTTATCCGCATTAGAAAAAGAAAAATATTTTTGGAGAAACAAGATTGAATTTGAATATTTTAAGGACATAGAGAACGCAAAGCTTTCACTATGCACAAGTGACTACTTGGCTTTTATTATTGGGAAAAAATATGATCTATACTTATTAATGGATAAAATTAGTTTTTGGAATCAAACTTACAAAAGTTTAGATTCAGAACTCAATCTTATCATACTACAAGAAAATCTGTTATGTAGCTTAGAAGGCAATCAAAAAGCTCACGTCCCTGTAAACTATGCACTCTCTATGTTTCTATTGCATAATCGAGATGAAGCATTAGCAAAATTTAAAAGAATTTTAAGTAGTGATAGAGCGCATAGGCTAGAAGTTTCACATCAAGCAGAATATTTCTTAACAGTCGATAAATTCTTCAGTAGAATTAAATTAAATTTTATTCCTCAAATTAATCACACTAATCAGTCAGACCCAATTAATTTCGAAAACACAAACGATCAATACATCACAAGAGAAGAAATAAAAATCTTGATCGATAAAGAAGATCTCTTTAATAAAAGGGAATTCTGCGTTGATATTAAAAAATTATTGACCCCGAGAAATATAACAAATAGAGAATTAATCGTAGAAAGTTATTTTATGTTTTTCAAATCGTTAGACAGCACACTCAAAAGAAAAAACATAGAGATTTTAATATCCTGTTTTACAGAAACGAATCCAGGATATGAAGAAATTAAAATACGAAATGCAAGATTTATTTTGAACGATTTGCTCGCCGAACAAAAACAACACACAAATTTTATCGTTTTAAATTATTATTTATTTTACTACAAAAATGAATTCTCAACAGCAAGAAACAACTTAGCTTTTCTATTAAGCGAATTCTTCAACAAAGTTAGCGGTATGGGAATTGAGTCTATTAAAGCTGTTTTTTATAGAAACGTTATCGATTGTGACGCTGCTTTATCTAAAAACTTGAGAGATTTTATAGAAAAACATCCACTGTAACAATCACACAATCAATACTTAACACTCCTTGTGTATGCTTATGTAATTTTCCAGACGAAGTTCAATCCTAATTTAGCCAATGAAAATCAATTAAAATCATTGAAAATATGGCAACTACAATTAAACCTTCCGAAGAAGTAAAATTAAATTCATTTCCTCCTATCGAAGACAGATTAAATCAGGCTCAAGTAGCTGAATTATTCGGGACAACCGTTCAGACAATTATTACATGGAAGAAAAAAGGAAAAATCCCATTTTTCCAATTGGGGCGATTCCCAATATTTAGTAAAAAGCAACTTACTATGGTAGCTTCTAAAAATCAACATTTAATAAGATCATAAAAACAAAAAAAGCACAGTCTTCAGCTATGCTTTTTTTGTGTTCTTAAATTCTAACCTATCGTATATACGGCAAATATACGATATAATCCTAATTGTATAAATGAAAGACAACTATTTAAGAGTAGGTACTTCCTACTTTAAGAAATCATTGTACCCTACTTTGTCGGGTGATCGCATTGAAATTTTATTGCCATGGTCGCCAGAACTCATTAGGCAAGATCATGGTAAAAATGCCCTTTCGCTTGTAGAAATTTTTGATGGGTTTATTTGTTTTCCAGAAAACAGACTCGAATTTTATCTAAAAAACCATCAAGGGTATTACAACACTTATCATTCGTTAAGTAAAAACCCCATTGAAGGAGATATTACCAATACTAAGAAATTTATCACTCACATTTTCGGGGAGCAAACAGAAATTGGATTCGATTATTTGCAACTTTTGTATTTGAAACCCACACAAATATTACCCATACTTTGTTTGGTTAGCAAGGAACGTGCAACTGGAAAATCCACTTTTCTGAAATGGCTCAAGGAAATTTTTGAATACAACCTTACCTACCTTACCAATGATTCGTTTTCAAGTAACTTTAATGCCGACTGGGCTTCTAAACTACTAATCTGTATAGATGAAGTGCTTTTTCAAACTGAAATCCTCACAGAACGGATTAAATACCTATCTACGACCAATGTAAACAAAATTGAAGCAAAAGGGAAAGACAGAAAAGAAATTGAATTTTTCGGGAAGTTTATTTTATGCTCTAACAATGAAACCTCCTTTATAAAAATAGATGCTGATGAAATTCGTTTTTGGGTTCGAAAAATTGATAGTTATGAAAAAGAAGATGTTCATTTTCTAAGTAAGCTAATAAAAGAAATTCCCGCTTTCCTTTATTTTCTTTCAAAACGGCAATTATCAACTGAGAACAAATCAAGAATGTGGTTTACTCCACATCAAATAAAAACAAAAGCGTTACAGAAATTAGTCAAATTCAACTGCAATAAACTGGAGAGTGAATTGGCTCATGTTCTAATCAATACCATGGATAGTTTAGATGTCGAAATATTTCATTTTTGCTTCTCAGATTTATTAAATGTTCTCAATAAGTTTCGAATCAAATATGATGCTGCTGAAATAAAAAAAATCATTCGAAATAACTGGAAATTAGAACAGCAATCCAACTCCAATCAATATCAGAAAATCACCATTACAAATGACTTGGATTTTTACCAAAATTCAAGTAAAGGGAGGTATTATTCTGTTTCTAGGGAATTTTTAGCTCTAAATTATGATGAAATGATGACAAAAGAAGGTTAGCCCTTTATTGACGGGGCTTTGCCTTGTCATCATTTTGTCATCATTCTGTCATCAAAAATAAAAGTGATGACAAAATAGCGATGAAAAATACCCAATTGTGACGAACTGATGACAAAGTGATGACGGTCTTATCCCTTTGTCAAATTGGTCTACGGTGGTTTTGTCATCATTTCATCACTTTTTTAAAGATTTTTAAACCTAAAAAGAAAACACAGCCATGAACTCTAATCAAGCTAGACAAATATCAATTGAAAAAGTACTTCAAAAACTAAATTATTTACCCTCAAAAACTATTGGAAATGATTATTGGTACTTGTCGCCTTTTAGAACGGAAGTAACACCCTCGTTTAAGGTCAATCTTAAGTTAAACAGATGGTTTGACCATGGAGAACAGATTGGCGGAAATATTATCGATTTTTTGGTTCATAAATTCGGATTTTCAATTTCCGAAGCATTAGAATATCTAAAGCCATTTGAGTGTGATTTTTCTTTTCAAAAGCAAATTTTAGATTATCCCAATCCAGAAAAAAGACAAAACAACTTCATCAATAAAACAATTCCGATTCAACACATAGCCTTAGTGCAATATCTTGAAAGTCGGCAAATAAAGAATTACAAAGAAGTGAAGCAGCTTAGAGAAATTCATTATACGATCAACGACAAAGATTACTTTGGAATTGGGTTTCAAAATAATAGTGAGGGTTGGGAAATCAGATCTAAATATGCGAAAATCTGCTTAGGAAAGAAAGACATAACAGTAATCACCAACGAATCAAAAACACTAAGAATCTATGAAGGCTTTTTTGACTATTTATCGTTTGTTCAGGTTCGGGAAATTTTAAGGATGGAGGAGTCGGATTATTTGATTTTAAATTCGGTGGCATTATTGTTAAAGAATGTTCCGGTTTTAATGAATTATACTTCTATTGAATTGTATTTGGATAATGATGATGCAGGAAATAATTATACCGAATTAATCAGAAAACAATTTGAACAGGCGGTGGATTGTAGAAAATTGTATCGAGAATATGAGGACGTAAATGATTGGTTAAAGGCGATGGTTTTAAAGGAGTGAATTAAGTGTTAATGATCGAGATGTGCCAATGTGGTCACAAATTGCTTTGCATTTGCACCAAATTGGCCACTCGTTTTTTCTCCCGTTGGTCGCAAAAAAGGAAGAGCAGTGCTCGATAGAAATTTTAATTTTCAATTAAAAAACTTCAAAATGAAGAATGACCTTATCAAATTTAGAGTTTCTAAAATAGAAAATCTCATCATAAAAAAGAAAGCGGAAGATAGTGGTGTAACTGTTTCTGAGCTTATGAGAGGATTGGTTTTTGATTATAAACTATCCCATAAATTAACAACGGAAGAAATAGAATGCTACCAGTTACTATCCAAATATGCTGATAATTTTAGACGAATATCTAATCTTTTCAAATTAGGGGATATAGATGGTTTCAAGAAAGAAACTTTAGAAGCAAGTAAGCAAATACGGGAACATTTAATAAAATTCAAATGATATGATAGGACTTGCAAAAGCTTGTAGCGGAGGCGGAGGGCTTGCTAATTATGTAATAGATGAAGAAAAAGGGTATGAACTGGATAGAAATTTACTTTGTGGAGACAATCCAAAGGAAATAATGGAGGAAATGAAAATGATTCAGGATTTGAACCAAAGAGCGTCTAATAAAACTTTCAGCATGGTATTGTCGCCTGATATTAAAGACGGAGCGAAACTATCTAATAAAGACTTAAAAGAAATGACGAGAGAATATTTAAATAAGCTAGGGATTGACTCTCAAAAGCAGCAGTATATTGCTTTCGTACACACGGAGAAACAACATAAGCACATTCATATCATTGCAAACAGGGTACAACCGAATGGAAAGCTTATTTCAGACCATCACATTGGCAAAAAAGGACAATGGGCAGCCCACGAAATAGCCGAAAATAGGGGATTGGTTTCGGCTAAAGAGAAAATGATAGATAATATAAAAAGCATCGAACAACAGAAAGGAAATTTTAAAGACCTCAGAGGAGAGATTTTCAAGAAACATCAATCGGTAATGAATGCTAATCCGCAAGGTTTTAAAGAGTATCAATCTGCCATGAAAGGACTTGGTGTAAAAGTAGAATCCGTGATAAATAAACAAGGAAAGGTACAAGGGCATAAATTAATAGACTCTCTAACAAGTAAAGTTTTCAAAGCATCCGAAATTCACAGACACTTGGGATTAACCGCCATGATGCAACCACTGGCTCCATTGCAAGCAATAGTAAAAGTCGCAAAGTTTGCAAGCAGAGATAAAGACATGGGCTATTAACTTCAATATTAAATAACAATTTTAAATAATAAAACATGACCTACAAAAAAGCACAACCAAAAATAGCGGATAGCCTATCGGTATTCATTGATCAAATTGAAAAAATAGAAAAAAACACGGAATCACTTCAAAAAGTAAATGAAGAACTAAACCTAAAAATGGAAACATTTTATAAGTATGAGCCAACAATAAATTTCAAACCCCTAGAAGCTATTAATAATAAACAAATTGGAATTCTAGAAGAAATGACATTCAGAATCAACAAAACGTTAAAAAGTCATGCCACGAGCTTAGAAAACGAGAGATTACAGAAAGATACGATGTTCATTCGCCTATATATCTTGATTGGTATTTTATTTTTTGCCTCCCTATTAGCTTGTACCCTAGCTATAAATTTAAAGCATAAAAAAGAGAAGGCAGAAGTAGAATATGTAGAATCCGAAACCGCAAGAAAAAAACAAAGGGAGGATTTTACTCAATTTCTTACAGAGACTAAACTTTGGAATAAATACAAGAGATGGGCAAACAAATGATATTTACCATCACTTTTTTTAAGCTAAATCGGAAAAAAGTTATTTCCAAAAAATATTTTTGAGCTTTTAAATTTGCTCAAATATTTCTCAGAATAACTTTTAAACTTGTACAGCTAGTAGGACGCTGCCTTTTGGATATTACACTATATCATAACTCCTTTAACTAATCTTTAGCAGGAGTCGTTTGTAATTATGCATTTTTTAAACATATGCAAATCTTCCAATTCGGTTTTAACATTTTTCAAAATGCCACCATTTTCAATAAGCATAATATTTAGGAGATTCATAACATTATACGATTACAAATCGTAACCAAGGTATCTCTTCCTCTTTTTTTTTAAAGTTGCACTCAGGCTACCTAATGTATATAATTTAAGAGATTAAATTTATTTTCAAAAAATATGATTTAATTAATTCTTATCGAAAATTGACATTAATAACTTAATGAAAAAATTATATAGCCTAACAACTTATTGTATGAAAAAACCTCTACATTTGTTTAGTAAACAATTAGTCTTTTTTATGATAAAAAATATTTGCAGTGGAAAACCACAGTTACTATTTGAGAATTTTGAGATTGTATTTAAACAAATTACAGGAAACTTAAATGCAGTCTCAACAAATTTTCACACAATCAAAACGAATTAAAATCATAAATTTAAATAATAGAAATAGTAATGCACAAAAACACATGCTCAGTTCTTAGATATATAAAAGAGGGAATTCTTTTTTTTATTTTAGTGTTAATGATTAGTTGCCAGAATGATTTTGACAATAATAATAATAAAGAAAAAGAAACTTTAAATCTTCATAATAATTACGAGATAGTTAATGGTACTATTAAAATTGAAAGTAAAGAAAAGTTAAAAAACATTTTATCTTCATATCAGAATGATGTAGAAATCCAAAACAATTTCAATGATGAAATTAGAACAATACAAGACAAGGGGTTTAAACCTTTAACACCAATATTTGATGAAGATGATAATCAAAAATTAGAGGCCTTTATAGTTGCAAAAAAAGCAAGAAAACAAAAATTGAATTCTATTTATGCTAAAAACAATGTAGAAACTGAAGATGAAGATTTTGACATTGAAGACGATTTGATACAAGACCCAAGCTTAGCAGCATTACTAAATGAAGAGAGAGAGTTAATTATTGGTGATAGTTTATATAAATACACTGAGAAAGGATTATATTTCTGTTTAGAAAAAGATAGACAAAAACTTTATAATTATTTGAATAATTCAAATTCATCATCAAAAAACAATCTAACAAAAAGAATGGCAGAGCTTACCCAAGTTGATGAAGGAATTTCTTTATTTATACCGGAAGACAGGCCTTTTTTAGAAGTACCAACTCCAAATATCCCGAGGCAAGATCCATTTCCTGTGCAACCTACTCCAAAGTTAATAAAATCAAGTTTACCTATATCTAGAGTAGATCAAGATGGCTTTTTTGAAAAAATATTTGGAGAAACTGAAGTCGACACTGAAGATTATGGTGATGGTCGTCGAATCAAAATTAAGTTTTGGAATCAAGATTATTTTATCTTTTCATCATTGGGTTGTAGTGCAAGATTTCAAAAAAGAGTTAAGATTTTAGGCGTTTCAGGTTGGCAAAAATCTTATGCAACTCAAATCGAATTAGGGGTTAATGATATTTCTTATGAGTATAATTTTAATGTTCCTGTTTATAATGCAGCAAAATATAATTATGAAAACTTTTTTATAGAAATAAACGGTGTGAAATATGCTGGTTCAGGTAAACAAATGATAGAATTTCCAAGTGGGGCAGCAAATTTTCCTTATGTTGGAACTTCTCCTCAAGAGATAACCGTTCATATACTTAGACAAGATTTATTGACTGTAAAATATGATGCAAATAAAGTTTATAATCAAATTGTAGACTTGGCAGTAAAAGAAGCTTTTAATAAAATTAAATCATATAATCCTGCTTTAAAAGATGTTGCTGATAAAGTTGAGAAGGGTGACCAATTATATAAAGTAATTGCCGTAAATCCACTTACAAATAAAGCTACAATATCAACACAAGGATTGAAATGGACAAGCAATAATGAAAATGCCATTACTCATTATTTTGATTTCAATTTTCTTCTGACTTACAAATCAGATTATGATAGTACTGAAGATTATTTAAAAGG
>JAGOJA010000124.1 GCA_017995345.1 Flavobacterium sp. | reverse complement strand
TTAAAAGGATAAATGGAAATGAATACCAATATAGCTTTAGTTTTAGTTCTTGCTCCTTTTTTAGGATTTTTAATCAATATTTTCTTTGGCAAAAGTCTAGGAAAATCGATTTCAGGAATAATCGGAACCCTATCAGTGGTGGTTTCATTTATTGCAACCGCATACTTCTTTGGTGGGATTGCTGCGCAACCAGATGGCATTCGAATTGCTCTTTTTGATTGGATTGAAATCAGTACGTTCAAAGTCGATTTTGGATTTCAATTGGACCAATTGTCAATAGTATGGTTGCTGTTTGTAACTGGAATTGGATCGTTGATTCATTTGTATTCGATTAGTTACATGCACGATGATGATAATATGCACCAATTTTTTGCGTATTTAAATCTGTTTATATTCTTCATGATTACGTTAGTAATCGGAAGTAACTTATTAGTGATGTTTATTGGTTGGGAAGGCGTAGGTCTTTGTTCGTATTTATTAATTGGATTTTGGCATAAAAACCAAGACTTTAATGACGCTGCAAAAAAAGCATTCATCATGAACCGTATTGGTGATTTAGGGTTTTTAGTTGGGATTTTCATTCTAGGAAACTTGTTCTCCACGTTAGATTATGCTTCTTTAAAAACTGCAATAGCTGGGGCAACGAATCTTGATATGTACTGGTTATCAGCTGCTGCATTTGCTTTGTTCATTGGAGCTTGTGGTAAATCAGCACAAATACCATTGTATACTTGGTTGCCTGACGCAATGGCTGGGCCAACACCAGTTTCGGCATTGATTCACGCAGCTACGATGGTAACTGCTGGTATTTTTATGATTACTAGATTGAATTTCTTATTTGATTTGACTCCAGATGTGCAATCTATAATTGCCATAGTTGGAGCTGTTACTGCTTTAGTGGCTGCAACTATTGGATTAGTGCAAAATGATATTAAGAAAGTCTTAGCCTATTCTACCGTTTCTCAATTAGGGTTAATGTTCTTGGCTTTGGGATTGGGTGCTTATGAAGTGGCTGTTTTCCATGTAATCACACACGCCTTCTTCAAAGCTTGTTTGTTCTTGGGTTCAGGTTCTGTAATTCACGCTTTAGGTGGAGAACAAGACATGCGTAATATGGGTGGTTTGAAAAAGGCGATGCCCATTACGTTTGCGACGATGTTAATTGCTTCATTGGCTATTTCCGGAGTTCCATTGTTTTCAGGGTTTTTCTCGAAAGACGAGATTTTGTTAGTAGCTTTCCATCAAAATATTCCGCTCTGGTTTGTGGCTTCGGTTGCATCTATAATGACTGCTTTTTATATGTTCCGTTTGATGTTCTTAACCTTCTTTAAAGAATTTAGAGGAAGTGCCGAACAAAAACACCATTTGCACGAAAGTCCTTCTTTGATAACTATTCCTTTGATTGTTTTAGCAATTTTAGCTACTATCGGTGGATTGATTAGTTTGCCAGGAAACAGTTGGTTGAATGAATTTTTGACTCCAATTTTACCAAAATTAGCGTCAGCAAAACATCATTTAGGAACTACTGAATATATCTTGATGGCTATTGCTGTTGTGGGTGGATTAGTTGGAATTAGTATTGCTTACGCCAAATACATCAAACAAAATGCAGTTCCTACAGAAGATGCTAGTATGACAGGATTTTCTAAAGTGCTTTACAATAAATATTATGTTGATGAGTTTTACGATGCCATTTTTGTTAAACCAATTAATTTCTTAGCTCGTTTTTTCAGAGACACCATAGAAACTGGTTTATCATCTTTAATTTTTGGATTCGCAAAAGTTACTAACGAATTAAGTTACCAAGGAAAGAAATTACAAAGTGGAAGCATTGGTCTTTATCTTTTTGTTTTCGTATTAGGGCTTTGTGCCATTGTTTCCTATTTATTTTTAGCTCAATAATTTTATACTATGAATGTATCTCTAATATTAATTATACTTTTGCTTGGTGCGTTTGCAACTTATCTTGCAGGTGATAAACTAGCTTCAAAAGTGGCTTTGTTCTTTGGGTTGGTTGCTGCCGGTGCTTCTATTGTTTTATTAAATCACTATAATTTAGGTGAAAACATCAGTTTCATCCACCAGTGGATCACGCAGCCTTCTATTTCTTTTGCGCTAAAGGCAGACGGATTATCGATGGCGATGCTTTTATTGACCACGATTCTGACTCCGATAATTATTTTTTCTTCTTTTGGGAATGACTATAAAAATTCAAAATCATTTTATGCTTTAATCTTGTTTATGTCGTTTGCAATGGCCGGAACATTCTTAGCATCTGACGGTTTATTATATTACATTTTTTGGGAATTATCTTTGATTCCAATTTACTTCATCGCTTTAGTTTGGGGTAATGGAGACGCAGAAGAACGCAAAAAAGCGGTAGTTAAGTTCTTTATCTACACCTTGGCCGGTTCTTTATTTATGTTAGTAGCTTTTGTTTACTTGTACCAACAAGCAGGAAGTCTATTATTAGAAGATTTATACAAATTAAATTTATCAGCAACCGAGCAATTATGGATATTCCTAGCTTACTTCTTGGCGTATGCTATTAAGATTCCATTAATTCCGTTCCACACTTGGCAAGCCAATGTGTACCAAAAAGCATCCACTGCTGGGACTATGCTTTTGTCTGGGATTATGCTAAAAATGGGATTGTATAGCATTATTCGTTGGCAATTGCCATTAGCACCATTGGCAGCTAAAGAATATAGATATATTTTTATTGGACTTGGACTTGCGGGTGTGATTTACGGTTCTATCGTAGCCTTGAGACAAAAAGATTTAAAGAAATTACTAGCTTATTCCTCACTAGCTCACGTAGGTTTAATCGCGGCTGGAACGTATACATTAACTCTTGACGGGTTTCGTGGAGCAGTTTTGCAAATGATTGCACACGGTTTTGTTGTGGTTGGATTGTTCTTTATTGCAGAGATTATTTTTAGAAGATACGAAACTAGAGTAATTGCCGAGATGGGAGGAATTCGTTCACAAACACCAAAATTTACTTCGATGTTTTTAATATTAGTTATGGCATCCATTTCATTGCCTTCAACTTTTAACTTCGTGGGAGAATTCACCGTTTTATACAGTCTTTCTCAAATAAATATTTGGTTTGCCATTTTAGGAGGGACAACCATAATCTTAGGAGCGTATTATATGTTACGAATGTTTCAACACGCAATGTTGGGTGAAACAAACTCAAAATTATTTGCTGACGTAAGCATTAATGAAGGGATAACCTTGGTAGCAATAATTGTCGTTTTGTTATTTTTTGGATTGTATCCAAAACCAATAATAGATTTGATCACACCAAGTCTAGAAGAAATCTTAAATCAAATTAATAGAATTAACTAGTCAGATAAAAAAATGAATACATTAATAGCTATAATAGGATTAGGTGTTTTATGCCTTTTATTTGAAATATTTAATTTAAGGAAAGCCATTGTTCCAATAACAATCATTGGATTATTGGGAGTGTTAGGTTTGACTATATCTGAATTTAATTCAACTGAAAGTTACTATAACAACATGATTGTCGTAAGTAAATTTTCAAGCACATTCTCCTCTTTGTTTGTTGTGCTTACTATTTTCTTAGTTGCGTTAAGTCATAATTTTTATGAGAAACATCAATCTAAAATTTCAGATTACATTGCTATAAAAATATTTTTATTGGCTGGAGCAGTTGCTATGGTTTCTTTTGGAAACTTATCGATGTTCTTTTTAGGAATCGAGGTATTATCGATTGCACTTTATGTCCTTGCGGCAAGTGATCGAATGAATTTGAAAAGTAATGAAGCTGGAATGAAGTATTTTTTGATGGGATCTTTTGCATCAGGAATCATTCTTTTTGGTATCTGTTTGATTTACGGAGCGATGGGGACTTTTGACGTTACGGAAATTAGCGAACTATCACAATCAGCAGAATTACCAATTTGGTTTCCTATAGGCATTGTACTGGTAACCATAGGAATGTTGTTTAAAGTGGCAGCAGTTCCATTTCATTTCTGGGCTCCAGATGTGTATGAAGGTTCTCCTACGATGACAACGACTTTGATGAGTACTTTGGCGAAAGTAGTTGCTATGGCAACTTTATACAAATTATTATCTGTTATGAATGCGGATATTTCGGAGCCATTCAAAATAGTTGTAGTAATCATTTCTATGGCTTCGATGACTGTTGGTAATATTATGGCGTTGAGACAAACGAATGTAAAACGGATGTTGGCTTTTTCAGGAATTTCCCATGCTGGTTTCATGTTGATGACTTTATTGAATTTGTCAACTTCAGCAGGAAGTTTGTTGTATTATGCCTCAGCGTATTCTTTGGCAGGAATCGCTGCGTTTAGTGTGATTTTATATGTTTGTAAAAATAGAGACAATGAAGACATTGTAAATTTCCACGGTTTAGATAAAACCAACCCCTTGTTAGCAGCCATTCTAACTGCAGCTTTACTTTCTATGGCTGGTATTCCAATTTTCGCAGGGTTCTTTGCAAAATTAGTGTTATTTAACGCAACGATTCAAGCGGGCTATTTAGCATTGATAATTGTAGCGGTTGTTAACTCTATCATAAGTGTAGGATACTATTTCAAATTGATTTTGGCGATGTATACTAAAGTACCAAATGAAGAAAGAAAAGCAACCCCGTTTGTTATTTATGCCGTTGCTGTTATAGCAATTGTGTTGAATATCGCATTAGGTTTATTTCCCTCTTTACTGTTAGATTTATTGGCATAAGCCAAAGTTTTAAAAACACACAGAAAACCATTGAGAGCAATTTTGATGGTTTTTTTTATGAACTTTTTGTAAAACATAGTCCTTCAATTCTTAATAAATGTATAATGTCTGATTTGTTATCAGCTGTTCTTCGTACATTTGTATATACAAATGATTTAATCGTTTATTAAAGAAAAATAAGATGGAAAACACTTTAAAAATACAAATTTGGTCGGATATCATGTGTCCGTTTTGTTATATTGGAAAAAGAAGAATAGAAGGCGCTTTACAAAAATTCGAACATAAAGAAGCGGTTGAAATTGAGTGGAAAAGTTATCAACTAGATGCTAGTTTTGTAGCTTCTACGGAGGACAATATGGTAGACCATTTGGCCGATAAATACAATAAGGATTCCGAATGGGCACAAGGCATGCTCAACAATATGACTCAAAATGCTAAAAATGCAGGATTGGATTTTCATTTCGACAAAGCTGTCCTTGCCAATTCTTTGCATGCGCATCGCTTGTTGCATTTGGCTAAAAAGCATAATTTGGCAAATGACTTAGAAGAATTATTGTTCAAAGCCTATCTAACGGACGGCAAGAACATCAATGATTTGAATACATTGAAAGGACTGGGACTGGAAGTAGGACTTAATGCACAAGCTATTGATGCAGTATTGTATTCTGATGCCTACACAACCGAAGTGCAACAGGACATAAAAGAAGCACAATCTATCGGGGTTCAAGGTGTTCCCTTTTTTGTTTTCGATAGTAAATATGCTGTTTCTGGAGCGCAAGATGTGGAAACTTTTGTGAAAACACTCGAAAAAGTATGGGAAGAAGGCAAATTTCAAACCAAGCCAACGGTATTGAATACTACCGATGGTGACAGCTGCGGAATCGACGGCTGTAACTAAAACAAATATCGTTTCAAACAAAATCCCCGCTGATACGAATACCAGGCGGGGATTTTTAAACAAACCACTTTAAACGAACTATCTTCTGTTGATTACAATTGCAGTGTTACCGGATACTTTTGCGTGCTCAAATTTAGCTTTTGAACCATTTGTTCTGTAATAGTATTGGTCGTTATCATTGCTGTTTTGGTTGTAATCATAACTTCTGTCCCCTTTTACGGCTCCATAAGTATCAACAATTTGCCCATGACGGTTGTAGATGATTTCTAAACCGCCTACGCGTTCCAAAGCATAACGGTTGTAAGTCATGTAAACGGAACCTACTCGTTTGATTCGGTCACGTGAGTCATAGTTGATAAACACATTACCAACTTGTCTTACTCGACCTCTATTGTCGTGTTCCACTTTTACACCGTAATTTTTGTTTCGAGCATGAACTGGCGCTCCATAGGTTTTATTTATTCCATTTTTTTTACTTGCTTTATAATACATACCATCACTTGAACCGGCTGAAGGATGTGTATTAAAATCTAATTGTCCGTCAGGAAAAATGAAGAATTCAATTCCTCGTTCGGTGAACACAATTGGTTCGGCGTTTCTAAAATCTGCTGGAGATTTTGTTTCTACAGAAAAAACGATTTTTTCTGTTGCGTTGGCTACACTACCTCCAAATACGAAGATACTAGCAACTAAAAGAGTAATTTTTTTCATGATATATCTATTTTGAATTTTGCCTACTCTTGAGCTTTTCGGCGTTCGCTTTTTTTATGCTTATTTGATAAGAGATATTCAAGTAGCGTGCCAAAAATTTTAATTGCAATAGTGCTTTTTTTGATGATGGACGACCTGTACGACTTTAACTAACTTAAAATCAATATTTTAATATTTGTAGAAAACACAAAAAAGAGGCATAAGGAGGTTACTATTACCATTTTTTTAATACAATAACTGTTCGGATGAGTTCTTTTTTTCATAGTTTCAACCCAGAAATAGTTCAAAAAAAAGAAAAATGACCTCGTTTTAAAGGCGGTTTTTTATAAGTGGTTTTTCGCCATTGTAAAATGGAGTTTTTTAACCATAAAAAAAACCTGTTCAAATGAACAGGTTTTCTATTTTAAAACAAATACGTTTTATACCGTATGTTTTGGATTAAATCCATCTTCGCTTAATTCTTTATGTTCGTAATCAGCAATCATTTCAGCTTCATAATCGATTTTTTCGCCTTTGCTGAATTTAGCAATTATTTTCTCCATGATTTCATAAATTACTGGAACAACAATTAAGGTTAAGAACAACGAACTGAGTAATCCTCCGATAATTACCCAAGCCAAGCCGTTTTTCCATTCGGCTCCAGCTCCAGAAGCTAATGCAATTGGAAGCATACCAAATACCATTGCGATGGTGGTCATCAAAATAGGACGTAATCGTGCGTGATTCGCTTGAATCAATGCCATTCTGATGCTTTCGCCAGCAGCTCTTCGTTGGTTGGTATAATCCACAAGCATAATGGCATTTTTACAAACCAAACCAATCAACATGATGATACCAAGAATGGTAAATATATTCAGTGAGTTATTGGTCAAAGCCAAAGCTAATAACACTCCAATAAATGAAAGCGGAATCGCAAACAATACCACAAACGGGTGAACGAAGCTGTCGTACAATGCAACCATTACTAGGTAAACTAAAATAATAGCGGCCAATAAAGCAATTCCTAAAGTACCAAAACCTTCGCTTTGATTCTCCTGATCACCCCCCCAAATATAGTTTACACCAACTGGCTTCTCCAGTTTATCTATTTTTTCCTGCCATTGTGTAACAATTGTTCCAGCCGGAACCCCAACATTTTGACCTTGTACCGTTACCGATGCTGTCTTGTCTCTACGCTCTAATTTACTTGGGCCAGAATCTTCAGTGATTGTTGCGAACTGATTTAATTTGATTTGCTGACCAGCATTATTGATGAAGATTAAATTACTAACATCAGACATGTTTTTTCTGTCAAAAGCATTGTATTTAATGTTGATGTCATATTCATATTCACCCGCTCTAAATTTCCCATCGGTATTACCGCTGTAAGCCGTTTGCATGGTCAAACCTACGGTTTGCAAGTTTAATCCTAAAGCAGCCATTTTATCTCTATCTACTTGCACGTTTATCTCTGGATTCCCATCTTCAACAGTCAATTTAATCTCAGTAGTACCCGGAATT
>JAGOJA010000123.1 GCA_017995345.1 Flavobacterium sp. | reverse complement strand
GTAGAAATGGGACAGGTTTTTCCCGGATTTTTAACGCAAATTTTGCGAGAGGGATTTACTGAATTTGGAAAATCGATGCGGGGTTATTTGACAAATGAAGCCATACTTCATGCGCCCGAATCAAGAACGTCGTCACCGGTGCGTATTCCCAGAGATCCATTGACTTACGAGCATGTTCAAATAAAAGGCTTGTATCCTTGTGGCGAAGGCGCGGGTTATGCCGGCGGTATTATATCTGCCGCTATTGATGGCGAAAAATGTGCAATGATGATTGGTGCTATTTTGAATAAGTAAAAATCCGAATACCGAATAAGATACGCTGGCGATCTTTTACTTTTTTAGATTGTAAAATAAATAGTATAAAATTTCTGTTGCTATATTCAGTAAAACCAAAGTTGTGCTTTATGCCTAATGGTCGTAACTGATTACCCTAGATATTTTCCATTGATTGTCTTTTTTGTGCCAAATCATAAGAAATTTAAAAGTTCCAATTTCCTCTTTTCCGTTTTCCACATGGCGAAATTCATGTACGCCAATTTCAATCGCTCCATAGTCTTTTATAGGATGAACTTCAAGGCTTCCTTTGACGAGTTTTCGGGTTAGTTTATTTTCGTTTTTAAACATATTCGAAAAATTTGTAAAAACGGTTTCATAGGTAAGTAGTCCACCATTGTCTTGAAACCATTCTAAATCTTCAGTAAATAAAGATTTGAATTTATCAAATTCTTTCTTATTGAACGCTTCGAACATAATCGTGTCCATTTGTTCGATTTCCTTGTAAAGTTCTGTTGATGTTGGTGCTACTTTTTTTTCTTGAGCTGTTGCAGTATTTAAAAAAAGAAAAGCAAGAATTAGATTAAAAACATAATAAGGCTTGAATCTGTACTGTTTCATGGGAATTTCTTTTGAATTGCTTTTTGTAACATATAAGCTGTTTTATTTGTCTTTTTTTTTAACTGCAACGACACTCATAGGGTAAAGTTGTATTTATTTTATGAAACAACAATTCTCTTTTTGAAATCACTATGGCTTTGATGCTTTTAAGGTGTGTTCTTTCGCTTGAATTAGTCTTAAAGGAAGGAATTGTTTTTTTTAGATGGAGGATGACAACCTCATAATCATGCCATTCTCCAAGCATATCAGACAAGAACGTTTTGTCCGGAATCAGTTTGATTGATTGATTAGCAGGGAAGATATTTTCATTGTGTTGGTACACTTTTAATCGTTTCCGAAAATCGTGCATTTGGTTTTTTTTAAAAGCATTTTTATGAATTAAATTTTTTATCTCTTTAGTTATTTTATTCCTGTACCGATTCACCTTTTTTTTATTTGTTTTTGCTAGAAAATGAATAATTTTGGGGTAGTTTTTTTTTAATTTTTTAATGAAATGTTTATCTGCAATCGAGAAGAATTTTTTAACTCCTTTGGTTTCAAGCTTTATTAATCGATTGTGGTATTTTTTGACTAAATTAAAATTAGGTTGTTCTTTAAGGAGAGATTGTTCTAGTTGAAGTTCTCTTATTTTTCCAGCTTGTTTAAAAATAATTCTAAAAGGTTTTAGGAGTTTTTGCATCTTAAATTTCTTGTTGCAAAAGGCAACCAATTCAAATAAGGCTTTTAGTTTCTTGATTTCAACCCGTAGTTCATGAAAAGTTTTGGCAGTATAAGAGCTAGGTGCTTTTTCCAAGATGAGGTTCAAGGAATGTTTTCGGTTTTTGAAATATGTTTCAAGCGTTTTCATTTCACAGCCTTTAGTTTGCGATATTCCTAAAGATTTCTACGAATAAGTTTAGTCTCTTCTGTGTAAAAATCACGATTTAAGATATTGATGTAAATTTACTAAAAAATGTTAAAAATAGCGTAAGTTGTTTTAAATCAGTTATTTGTTTTCGTTTTGATTATTCTTTTGTGATTCAAAGGTCTAAAAAAACCGAAAATCTCTTTTCGGTTGTTGTTTTTTAAAAACTTTTAAAATTTTATAATGCTTGTTATCAATTATTTTTTGGCATTCATTTCCATGTAGTCAATTGTAAGATTTGATAAGGCTTTCATTCCTAAAACGAAACTACTTTCATCGATATAAAAATCGGGAGTATGATGTGGAGCCGTTTCCTCTATTGGCTTGCCTTTAGGAGCGCCTCCCAAAAAAAAGTAGAGTCCCGGAATTTTTTCTTGAAAATATGAAAAGTCTTCAGCGCCAGTTACAGCAGGTGTAATAGAGACATTGTCTTTACCCGCAGTTATTTCTAATGTTGGAACCATTTTTTCTGTCAATAATGGATCATTGTAAGTAATAAGAGTTTGGTTTGTAATCTTTATTTCGGCAGTGGCTCCAGCACTTTCAGCTATTGAGCTTACTACTTTTTTTAACCTAGAATGCATCATGTCTTGTACCTTACTGTCTAAAGAACGAATTGTTCCGGTCATAGTAAGTTCTTCTGGAATAACATTACTTCGTACCCCAGCATTTATTTGCCCAACACTAATGACGGCCGCAGATTCGGTAATATTTAAATTACGGCTCACAATCGTTTGGATTCCCATTATAATTTGAGCTGCAGTAGTAATAGGGTCAATTCCTAACCATGGATATGCTCCATGTGTTTGTTTGCCATTTATTTTTATGGTGTACAAATCTGAGGCTGCCATAGTTCCTTTCGGGCGATATTTTATTTTGCCCACTTCAGTTTGAGCGTTAATGTGTAGACCAAAAATGACATCTACTTTTGGATTCTCTAAAACGCCTTCTTTTACCATCAATTTTGCTCCTCCTTCTTCACCTTCAGGCGGGCCTTCTTCAGCAGGTTGAAAAATAAACTTAACCGTTCCTTTTAATTCGCTTTTAATGGAGGCTAAAATTTCGGCTGTTCCCATAAGGATTGCGGTATGAGTGTCATGTCCGCAAGCATGCATCACAGGAACTATTTTTCCGTTGTATTCTCCCATTGCTTTTGAAGCAAAAGGGATATTTACTCTTTCTTTTATCGGTAATGCATCTATGTCAGCTCTAAGAGCCACGACAGGACCGGGTTTTCCGCCTTTTAAAATGCCCACTACGCCAGTTTTAGCTACGCCAGTTTGTACCTCAATGCCAAGAGAACGTAAATGTGCCGCTATTTTTTCGGCCGTTTTAAATTCTCTATTTCCTAATTCCGGGTTTTGGTGAAAGTCTCTTCGCCATGTAATAACTTTGGATTCTAAAGAAGTTGCCTTTTGTGTAATTGTAGCTTTCAGTGCTGTGTTTTGCGCAGAAGCAAAAACAGAAAACGTGAATAGGCCTGCAAAAAAGATGATTTTTTTCATTAGTTATGGTGTAAATTTGGTTCAATAATAGTAATTTTATCAAATGAAATCCAGACTGTTTTGGATTCATTATGGTCAGTTATAAAACAAATATAACTAAATTTTTTTGTCCAGTGGTATTTTTAAAGCAAGCGACATAAGTATCTGTTATTTAAGTAGCTAAAAAAAAACGCCTTGTTTGTAGTGACAAGACGGGTAGTTTAAGGCGCTATTTTTGCTTTTTTAATCGACTTTTAAAAAGCTTTTCAAATTTTTCCATTTTGGGTTGAATTACCATTTGACAATAGGGTTGGTTCTTGTTGTTGGCATAGTAATTCTGATGGTAGTCTTCGGCTTTATAAAATTTAGTCAACAATTCTAGTGTCGTAACTATTGGACGGTCATAAATACTAGCTTTTTTCATCGCATTGATAATCGTTTGTGCTGCTTTTTTTTGTGCTTCATTTTTATAAAAAATAGCAGAACGATATTGCGTTCCTACATCGGCACCTTGACGGTTTAAGGTGCTTGGGTCGTGTACGATAAAAAAGACTTTGAAAATTTCATCCAGATTTGTTGCATTTTTATCATAGGTAATCTGTACCACTTCAGCATAGCCGGATTTTCCGGTCGATACATCTTCATAAGTAGGATTCACGTTTTTGCCCCCAGCATATCCTGATACTGCCGATTGTACTCCATTTAGATTTTCATAAACGGCCTCAACACACCAATAACATCCTCCAGCCAAAGTGATGGTTTCAAGATTGGTTGATTTTGTTGTTTTATTTTGTGCAAACAAACTGCCTGTTGTCAATAGGCACAATACAAATAGTTTTTTCATGTTATTTGGCATCAGGAATAAAGTCAAGTGCGATTGAATTCATACAATATCTTTTTCCGGTTGGTTCCGGTCCGTCATCAAAAAGATGTCCTAAATGACCGTTACATCTTCCGCAAAGCGCTTCTATTCTTTCCATTCCAAGAGAATTGTCGGTTTTATAGACTACGCTATTTTTGTTTTCTTGCTCAAAAAAGCTTGGCCAACCGCAATTACTTGAAAATTTGGCGCCAGACCGAAATAGTTTATTGCCACAAGCCGCGCAATAATAAGTTCCTTTCTCATCGGTGTTCCAATATTTTCCTGTAAAAGGTCTTTCTGTGTCGGCATTCCGAGTGACTTCGTATACATCTTCGGGTAATACTTTTTTCCATTCAGCATCACTTACGTTAAGTTTTGTCGTATCGGTATTAGAATAATATGGGTTTCCGGGTTTTTTGATTGTATTTTCCATTGTAGTCGTTTTTTTTGTAGTGTCTTGTTTTTGTGTTGTTTGCGCACAAGCAGTGAACATGAATATTGGTATCAAAAATAGTATGCTTGCGTATTGATTTTTTGTTTTCATTTTTTTTTCTTTAAGTTGTACCCTATTTGCATTTACGAGAAAATAAGTCTTTTGGTTTTGAGGTTGTAAAGTTTGCTGAAATGTAAATTAGAAAGCTATCTTGAACATATAAAATTAGAATATAAGCATATTCAACACTCGTTAAACTTTTCACAAATTCAAAAAGGACATAGATACCAGTTCTTTTTTCGTATTTTTGACTTCATAATAAATCTATATGATAGAAGAAAATGTAATCTTAGTTAATGAAAATGATGAGCAAATAGGACTGATGCCTAAGCTTGAAGCACACGAAAAAGCAGTATTGCATCGTGCCTTTTCGGTTTTTGTTTTAAACAGTAAGAATGAAATCATGTTGCAGCAACGGGCACATCAAAAATACCATTCTCCTTTGCTTTGGACCAATACCTGTTGCAGTCATCAGCGGGAGGGAGAAACAAATATTGAAGCTGGTAGTCGAAGATTATTTGAAGAAATGGGTTTTAAAACAGAACTCAAAGAACTTTTTCATTTTATTTATAAAGCTCCTTTTGACAATGGTTTGACTGAGCATGAGCTCGATCATGTGATGATTGGGTATTATAATGACACACCAATTATCAATCCGGAAGAAGTTGAAGACTGGAAATGGATGAAAATTGAGGACGTGAAAACTGACATGGAGCTTCACCCGGAGTTATATACGGTTTGGTTCAAAATTATTTTTGATGAGTTTTATTATTTTCTGGAAGAACATAAAAGCCCTTTGTCTCCCAATCCGGGTACATAAATTCTAATCCATACTAATTATGAAAGTTACCATTTCACGAAAAGCCCATTTTAATGCGGCCCACAGATTGTACAGGAAAGATTGGACTTCCGAACAAAATGATGCGATTTTTGGCAAGTGCAACAATCCAAATTTTCATGGGCATAATTATGAACTTATTGTAAGCGTAACGGGCAAAATCGATCCGGAAACGGGTTATGTTATGGATGTGAAATTCTTGAGTGACATTATTAAAGAAGATGTCGAGGATCAGTTTGACCATAAAAACTTGAATCTAGATGTTCCAGAATTTCAGGATTTGAATCCAACAGCCGAAAATATTGTGGTCGTTATTTGGAATAAAATTAGAAAAAGAATCAAGCCAGAATTTGAATTAGAAGTGGTTCTTTATGAAACACCCCGAAACTTTGTAACTTATAAAGGAGAATAATGAAACTGAAAGTAGGAGATACAATCCCTCATTTTACGGCAAAAGATGCTAATGGAACTGATTTTGATAGTCAGAACATGGTAGGGCAAAAACCCCTAGTTATTTATTTTTATCCAAAAGACAATACTCCAGGCTGTACGGTGCAAGCTTGTAGTTTTCGAGATCAATATGAAGATTTTAAAGACCTAGGAGCTGAAGTAATTGGAATTAGCAGCGATAATGTTACTTCTCACGGAAATTTTGCTAAAGAATACAAACTGCCTTTTATTCTTTTGTCAGATAATGATAAAAAAATCAGAAAACTTTTTGGCGTTCCAGCTGGAATGTTCGGGTTGCTTCCCGGAAGAGTTACTTACGTAATAGATAAAAACGGGATTATACAACTGATTTTTGATAGTATGTTAGCTGCAAAACATATTCCTAAAGCACTTGAGGCAATCAAAAAATTGGTGTAAATCGTTTATCTTGTATTGAAAATTATATTTTTATCTTTTTTGGTCAAAAATTAAATTTTTAATAGGAAATTTGAAAATTAAAATAACATACAATAGCTATTTGTATTGTTGAAAAACACACACATTATGAAATTTTATCCTTTACAATTTGAGCCTATCTTTAAAGAAAGAATTTGGGGTGGTACTAAATTAAAAACGGTACTTAATAAAGCAATTCCCTCCAATTATATTGGCGAAAGCTGGGAGCTATCCACTGTAAAAGGAGATGTTAGTGTAGTTGCTAATGGAGAATGGAAAGGAAAATCATTGATGGATCTTATTAATGCGTATCCAAATGAAATTTTAGGAACCGCTGTTTTTTCTCGTTTCGGGATGGAGTTTCCATTGCTCTTTAAATACCTAGACGCACGTGAGGATTTATCTATTCAAGTTCATCCAAATGATACTTTAGCTAAAAAACGCCACGATTCTTTTGGTAAAACCGAAATGTGGTATATCATGCACGCCGATGCTGATGCTCGTATTATTGTAGGCTTCAAAGAAAAGTCGAATGCTAATGTGTATTTGGAAAATTTAAAAAACAAAAGTCTAATTTCGATTTTAGATGATGTCAAAGTTAAAACAGGTGATGTTTTCTTTTTAGAAACAGGTACTGTTCACGCCATTGGAGCTGGATTGGTTGTTGCGGAGATTCAACAAACATCAGATATCACCTATCGTTTGTATGATTTTGACAGGGTTGATGCTAAAGGAGCTACAAGAGAATTACATGTCGACTTGGCATTGGAAGCAATTAACTATAATACGGTAGAAACTAAAAAAGAATATTTAAAGAATATAAACGAGTCAAATGTAGTGGTGGACTGTTCGTACTTTACCACTAATTTCATTCCGTTAGATGGAGAGATTTCGGTTTCTAAATCGGGGAAAAGCTTTACGGTTTATATGTGTACCGAAGGAGGATTTGGATTGGAATACAATGATTCAAAAGTACAATATAAAAAAGGAGATACGGTTTTAATTCCTGCAGCTATGAATGCATTCATTCTCAATGGAAAAGCTTCTATTTTAGAAATTTACATTTCATAGTCGGTAATAGAAAGATTATGTGTACTTTTGCAGACGCAAATTAAAATTCAAATTTTAAAAAAATAAAAATGGCAAACGTTAAGAATTTAAAAAAAGACATCAACTACGTTTTAGGAGATATTATTGAAGCAGTTTACTTGTTCGAAATTTCTACTACAGGAAAACCAACAACAGAAACTAATGATTTAATCGACGAAGCTATTGCTGCTTTTGACGCTTTGATCACTAAAGTGAACGCAAAAAATGTTGAAAATAAAAAAGCGCACTTCAAACAAATCAATGTTGAATTGGAACAAACTGCTAATCAATTAATTGCTAAAATCAACGAATGGTAGGTAAAAAAAAAGCAAAAAAAGTTTGAATTTGTTTTGGAAAATAGAAATTCAGACTTATATTTGCACCCGTAATGAGTCGCCAGCGTAGCTCAGTTGGCTAGAGCAGCTGATTTGTAATCAGCAGGTCGTGGGTTCGAGTCCCTCCGCCGGCTCTTAATAAAACCATCTAACTTTTGTTAGGTGGTTTTTTGTTTTAGGTAAAACGAACAATTAAGTCCTTTTTTGG
>JAGOJA010000122.1 GCA_017995345.1 Flavobacterium sp. | reverse complement strand
TTTTACAAAAACAGGTGGTACTATTTGGGTAAACTTTACTGTGTCGCCACTCTTTAAAAAAGACAAAAAAATAGCTACTCATATTGCAATTGTTGAAGATATTTCAGCAAGAAAAGAAAGTGAAGAGATAATTAAAAAAAGTGAAATTCGATTCAAAAGTCTATTCGAGGACTCGCCTATCCCTTTGTGGGAAGAAGATTTCTCTGAAATAAAAAAACATCTCGAGAAATTAAATCTTATTAATGAAAACCCACAAACTCTCGCTCTTTATTTCAAAACGCATCCAGATTTAGTTGATAAATGCTTTTCTTTATTGAAAATTATTGATGTGAATACCATGTGTTTGAAACTTCATAAAGTCAAAACAAAAAAAGAGTTAATTTTAGATCATTCGCAAATTATAGATGAAAATTATATTTCTGCTTTCACAAAACAACTAATTGCCATAACGCAAGGTGAAAAACAAATAATTGTCGATACTAAAATAAAAACCAGTGAAGGGGAATACCGTGACGTAAATTTAAGATGGAGTGTAATTCGTGGTTATGAAAAAACACTAGAAAGAATAATTTTATCCACAGCGGATATTACGGATCGCAAATCATCAGAAAGTATTATTCTAAAATCAAAACAAAGGACTGAGTCACTGATCAATACTATAGACGGAATCGTGTGGGAATGTGATGTTCAAACCTTTATCTTTAATTTTATAAGTCAAAAAGTTGAAAACATATTGGGATATACTCCAGAGGAATGGTTGGAAAATCCAACTTTTTGGAGCGATCATATCTATTCTGAAGATAAAGAATGGGTTCAAAATTATTGTAAGAATACGACAAATGACAATTTAGACCATGATTTTGAATATCGTATGATTGCCAAAAATGGCTCGATTGTTTGGTTGAGGGATATTGTTAATATAATTTATGAAAATGGAATATCCATTCGTTTAAGGGGTATTATGATTGATATCACTAAATCCAAGGAGGCAGAAAGAGACTTGAACGCTGCCTTTAATTTAGTAACGGAACAAAATAAACGACTCCTTAATTTTTCTTATATCGTTTCTCATAACCTAAGATCACACACCAGTAATATTGCATCTATTTTAGCTTTGATTGAATCTTCCGAAACCGAAGAAGAAAGAGAAGAAATGATAGGATTGTTAAAAACCGTTTCTAGTTCACTCAACTTAACCATGATTCATTTGAACGAAGTCACTAATATTAGAACAAATATTGGTTTAGTATCGGAACCTTTAAACTTAGAGATGTTTTTTACTAGGGTAAAAAGTGTTCTTGCTGATCAAATTACATCTAAAGGAGTAACGATTTTAACAGCAATACCAGCTGATACCATGATTAATTATAATCCGGCTTATCTGGAAAGCATCCTTTATAATGTTATTTCAAATTCTATTCGGTTCAGACATCCTTCTCGTAAACCAATTATAAAAATTAATTTAGTTATAGAAAACGATATGAAAGTCCTTCAAATTTCTGACAATGGAATTGGAATTGACCTTGTAAAAAATGCTGATAAAATTTTTGGTATGTACAAAACCTTCACTAACAATTCCGATTCAAAAGGAATTGGGTTGTTTATTACCAAGAATCAAATTGATGCCATGGGAGGGAACATAACTGTGGAAAGCGAACTTAATGTTGGAACTACTTTTAAAATATATTTTAAATGAAACAAAAAGTAATCTGGGTTGTAGATGATGATCCCGTTTATCAAATTATCATTAATAAAATAATCCAAAGATCCGGATTTTTTTCAGCGGTTTCTACTTATAAAAATGGGAAAATAGCATTGGATGCTTTGCTACAAGGAATAGATAGCTATACTGCGCTACCAGATATAATTTTATTGGATATCAATATGCCAGTAATGGATGGCTGGGAATTTATGGAAGAATTGGGGTTGATAAAACCTAAATTTATGAAACAAATCGTCGTTTATATCGTAAGCTCTTCAATTGCTCTTGAAGACAAAAACAAATCAAAGTCTTACGAAAATATTTTAGGTTATTTATCTAAGCCTGTTACTGTAGACGATTTAATATCAATTGCTTCTACTGTGTAAAGCATCACAAAAAATCTTTTTTGATTTCTTCCAAAGTTTTATTGGTATAGATTAGTTCATTGATAATTTTTTGTCTTAAAACATCTAAATCTTCGTAATCGAAATACTTTGCCCATGATGTTAAGCTAAATAAATTTCTAATCTGCTTGATTCGTTTTGTCGTTTCAAAACTGGTTCTCAATAGGGCTTTGCTATCATACTTTGGATTATTTTTATGCTGATAATTGACTGTTTTCTTTTGGTAATTTGCTTCTAAATAGTAGAGTTCTTCCAAATTATTATCCGGATAAAAATTTTCCCAACAGGCATAACCCAATTTAGTTTTGGATATGGTTTCAGGTTCTAAAGGTTCTAAACGCCATTTGCTATTAGCCAAACGTCCCCAATGATTCGACAAGCGATACATTCCTTTTTTAGTATAATAATATTTACTTCCCGATTTGCTGTCGTACTGAATTTCTAATCTATTTATAGCATCAATTGACACTTCGTCAAATACACAGAATGTATTTTTAAAAGAATTTGGGTTGGGTCTAAATATTTTTTCCATGGCACAAAAGTAATCAGAAAGCCCAAAACATAACAAAGGATTCATTAATTGATTAACTTTGCAAAATAGAATTACATAAAACTAAATTGATTATGACAAAGTCTTCACAAGAACAAATGTTACAAAAAGGAGTTTACACCGGAATAATGGAAAAAGATGAAAACAACAATTATTTTTGTGGCGTATATCTTTTGGATTATAAAATGGCTACAAAATATACAGTAGGGGATTGGATTACGATAAAATCAATAATAGAAAACCCTAGTGATATCAGCTATAATAAATATCCAAAAAAATCAAAAAAATTTGATAAAGCGAATAACAAACCCCAACAATAAAATACTCAAAAGCTTTTTTTCTTTAAATAGTTAAACGTTTAATGGTTTTTTTTAGATTTTTTATTTGTCATAAACAAACAAAATAAAAAAAAGTGTACCTTTGCAAAAAATTTGTCGATTTCAAAATCAAATTACATTGGTTTTATATTAGAAGACAAGTAGTTACCTTATTTATGAAAAAAATAGTTGAATACCGCAAACTGCTAAATGTAGACAAAACTGCAGAGCTTAAAGATTTGAAAACGATTTATCGTAATGCCATGAAGGAAGCACATCCTGATAAATTTCAAGGTGATGAGGCTGGATTGAAAGAAGCAGAAGAAAACAGTAAAAAAATTATTGAAGCGTATCATTTCTTGGTAAGCATCAATCCTGAAACATTAAAACAAAATTTACCGGAATATACTGAAACAATAGCAACTGCTACAATTTCAGATTACAAGTTTGTTGAAGGTAGATTGATTATCAATTTTTCAAATGGAAGTGTTTATGAATACATCAGTGTTCCTAAAGCGACTTACGTAAAAATGGTAAATGCTGATTCTCCTGGAAGATTTGCTAAAAGACATATCTTAAATTCATTTACTTGGAGAAAAACAATCAACCAAGACTAATTTTATTTAAGTTAAAACATATTTGAGCACTCTTTTTAAGAGTGCTTTTTTGTTTCTAATCGTTATGTAATCTAAGAGTCAATTCTGATTTTCAATGTGTAGTGGACTGTTTAATTTAAATAAATGTTAATTTTATTTCTACTCACGTTAGGAATCTCAAAACAGTCTGTTTTGAACTTTTTTCTAATGTCTTTTTAAGGATTAATTTTTAATTTTTTGCTATTTGATTTAGTCCTATTAGATAGTTATTAAAACAGCAACTTCATTTCTCTTTTTTCTACCAAATCACACTACTGAAATTATTTCAATAAAAACTTAAGTTGTTGAAAGTTACGGTTTTGAAATCCTGAAAATTATTTAAGTTTGATTTAGAGTGTTAACTTTTTAATTTTTATATAATACTTTCATAAAAAATATGATAAAAGGTTAAAGGATTAGCTTTTGTTTTGTAAATTGTATCTCGTTATTTTGAACTAGTTGCTAATTTATTCCAAATTTATTTTTCATAATGAAAAACTTAATATTAATACGGCATGCAAAATCAAGTTGGGAATCTGCCGTACATGACAAGGATCGCGCTTTAACAACTAAAGGGATTAAAGATGCGCATATCGTTTCGTCACACATAGCTGATTATCTTCCCAAAACATATATAATCTGGACTAGTGGAGCAAGAAGAGCAATAGATACGGCATTAATTTTTGCTCAAAATATTTCATATCCTATTGAAAGTATCGTTTACAAAGACGACCTTTATACCTTTGAAGAAAAGAAATTAGAAAAAATCATCAAATCGTGTAGTGCTATTTTTGACAGTATTATTCTTTTCGGACACAACGGAGCAATTACAGATTTTGTTAATAAATTTGGTGATTTTTATATTGATAATGTTCCAACATCAGGTTTTGTTTCGCTGAAATTTGATACAGATGATTGGAACGAAATAAAAAAAGGTAAAACAGAAAAAATAATATTTCCCAAAGATTTAAAATGAACAAAGCATTAGAACACAAATATATTGATAGAGAAAAAAGCTGGTTGGCTTTCAATGCCAGAGTGCTTCAGGAAGCAGGTGACGATTCGGTTCCTTTATTAGACAGATTACGATTCTTAGGTATTTTTTCAAATAATTTAGATGAATTTTTTAGGGTTCGTTTTGCGGCCATTAGACGATTAAGTTTAACAGGTATTTCTGGAGAGAAATTTCTTGGTGGGATTTCGGCACAACAATTAGTGAAGGATATCACTGAAATTGTTATTCAGCAACAATCCGAGAGTTTACGAATATTAAACATCATCGAAAACGAACTTGAAACTAAAAACATATTTATTATAACAGAAACTGATATTACTATTGAACAAGAACTTTTTTTAAAAGACTTTTTTATTCAAACAGTGAGCCCGGAACTTGTAACCATTATCTTAAATGATTTGGCTGAATTCCCTGTATTGAAGGATACTTCGGGATATTTAGCAATCAAATTGGTTATGACTAAAAACTCAGAAGTTCGTTATGCAGTAATCGAAATTCCTAAAACGATTAACCGATTTGTGGTTTTACCCCCTAATAATGAAAAACAGTATATTATACTTTTAGATGATGTTATTAGACACAATCTCAGCAGTATTTTTAATATTTTTGATTACAAAAGTATTTCGGCGCACATGATAAAAATCACCAGAGATGCACAACTTGACATCGATAGTGATTTAAGTAAAAGTATGATTGAAAAAATAGCATTGAGTGTAAAAGACCGAAGAATTGGCGAACCTGTACGTTTTATTTACGACCAATTAATTGAAGAAGATACTTTGCAATTTTTTCTAGATAAAATGAAAATTGTCTCCACTGACAGTATTATTCCTGGCGGAAGATACCACAATAGACGAGATTACATGAATTTTCCAAATCTTGGAAGACACGATTTGTTATATAAAACAAACGATCCATTACCTATTCCTGGATTGAGTCTTGAAGGAAGTATGCTGGAAAAAATAAGTGAAAAAGATTATTTATTGAATGCGCCTTACCAATCTTTTTCATACCTCACCAAGTTTTTGCGTGAAGCTGCCTTAGATCCTAAAGTAATTTCTATAAAAATTACCTTGTATCGACTAGCAAAAAACTCTCAAATTATCAGCTCACTTATAAATGCAGCCAAAAACGGAAAAAAAGTAACAGTTCAAATCGAATTACAAGCTCGTTTTGATGAAGCTTCGAATATTTCCTACGCGGAGCAAATGCAATTAGAAGGAATTGAACTTATTTTTGGAATAAAAGGACTTAAAGTACATAGTAAAATATGTGTTATCGAAAGAAATGAAAATGATAAAATAAAACGATATGGTTTTATTTCCACAGGAAACTTTAATGAATCTACTGCCAAAGTCTATACTGATGTTACCCTTTTCACCTCTCATCAACAAATTCTGAAAGATATTATGAGGATATTTGAATTTTTTGATATCAATTATAGAGTACATCGCTACAAACATCTTATCGTTTCGCCACATTATACCAGACAGCGATTCATAAAGCTGATTGACAGAGAAATTACCCATGCACTGGCAGGCAGGAAGACACATATAAAACTAAAGATGAATAGTTTGTCTGATTTTGAAATGATTAACAAGTTATACGAAGCGAGTAGAGCAGGAGTAAAGATTCAGCTTGAAGTAAGAGGAATTTGTTCACTAATACCCGGTGTTCCTGGAATGAGTGACAATATTGAAGCAATAAGTATTGTAGATAATTATTTAGAACATTCCAGAATTTATATTTTTGGAAATGCAGGACAGACGGAAGTGTATATCTCATCAGCTGATTTTATGACTAGAAATCTGGATGAAAGAGTTGAAGTGACATGCCCTATTTATGACCAAGGAATCAAAAAGGAGTTAATTGATAATTTTGATATCGGTTGGAAAGGCAATGTAAAAGTCCGTTATCATTCTTCTAAATTAGATAATAAATACCGCGCTAGGAATCATAATCCAATTTTTAGAGCGCAATTAGAAACCTATAAATATTATCAGAAAAAATTAGATACAGAAGTATAAAAAATAAGTGTAATTATTTTAGTTAAGTTCCTATTTCCTAGTATTTTTGAAGCAATAAATTTAAAAGGAATTAATTTCTAAAAGAAAAAACGAATCAATTTCAAAATGATTAAAATAAAAAAATATGCAGCAATAGATATTGGTTCAAATGCCATGCGTTTATTGATAGTAAATATTGTTGAGCAAGAAGGAAAAGAACCCCAGTTTAATAAAAGTTCCTTAGTTCGAGTTCCTATTCGTCTTGGACAAGATGCTTTTACAGTTGGAGAAATTTCAGAGGAAAATATCGAAAGAATGTGTGATGCCATGAAGGCTTTTAAACTCTTAATGAAAGTTCATAAAATAGAAAGGTATATGGCTTTTGCTACGTCGGCAATGCGTGAAGCATATAACGGAAAAGAAGTGGCAGCATTAATTAAGAAAAAAGCGGATATAAAAATAGAGATTATTGATGGCAAAAAAGAGGCTTCCATAATAGCATCAACCGATTTGCATCATTTATTAAAAACAGATCAAACCTACCTTTTTGTTGATGTTGGTGGTGGAAGTACCGAATTTACCTTGTTTTCTAATAGAAAATTGATAAACTCTAGATCTTTCAAAGTGGGAACTGTTCGATTACTGAATGATATGGTTTGTAATGTAGTATGGGATGAAATAGAAAAATGGATAAAAATAAATACACAAGAATATGACGAAGTTACCTTGATAGGTTCGGGAGGAAATATCAACAAATTATTTAAAATGTCAGGTAAAATGCAAGAAAAACCGTTGTCTTACATATACGTGAATTCTCAATATGCATTCTTGAATTCACTTTCTTATGAACAAAGAATAGCTGAATTAGCATTGAATCCTGATCGTGCCGATGTAATTATTCCCGCTACAAGAATTTATCTGAATGCCATGAAATGGAGTGGGGCAAGAAATATTTATGTGCCAAAAATTGGACTTTCTGATGGTATCGTAAAAGCAATGTATTACAACAAAATATAATTATCGAATGAATAAATCTAGATTAGAAGCTTTTAGTGATGGCGTTATTGCAATAATGATTTTATAAATTAAGATGCCTCACGATCGAAATCTTCAAGACCTAATAACAGTTTTTCCAAAGCTTATTAGTTATGTTTTAAGTTTTATTTACATAGGCATTTATTGGAATAATCACCATCATTTACTTCAAGGTGTTTTCAAAGTAAATGCAAAATGTTATGGTTAAATTTATATTTATTTTTTTGGTTGTCATTGATTCCGTTTTCAACAGCTTGGATGGGTGAAAATTATTTTTCTAAATCTACGATGACTTTATATGGTTTAATATTGATGTTTTCAGCAATTGCTTTTAATATTTTACAATA
>JAGOJA010000038.1 GCA_017995345.1 Flavobacterium sp. | reverse complement strand
AATTTTTTTTAATTACAAATAGTAAAATTGACTTAATTGTTAAAGCTAATATAGAAATGTATTAGCTTTTTTATAAAACAGCTCATTCAAGTTGATTTAGCCTAATTTTAGTTAAATTTAGATTAATAAAAATGCATACTGTTTTCTTAATTTGTTATTTTGTTTAAAATTTGATTAAAAATGATCTTTCGTATCGTATTCTTGTGTTTAATCCTTCTTATTATTGAGCTTTATGCTTTTCAAGTATTAAAAACTTTGATAAAATCAAAGCGAGCATTGTATTTAATTCAGCTTATAAGTGTATTGTTTTTAACATATATTGTCTATTCTTTCTCACAATTTGACCGAAACTCAGGTCAAACTAGGCAGTTGATGGGTGTTGTGGGCTTACTTCTTATTGTGTATGTTCCAAAATTAATTTTAACGCTTGTATTAGTAGGTGAAGACATATTTAGGTTAGGTGCTGGAGCAGTTAATTATTTTGTGGATTCTGATAAGAATTCGGATTTTCTTAATTCCAGAAGAAAGTTCGTCAGTCAGATAGGATTGGGAATTGCAGCAGTTCCTTTTTTATCTTTAATTTACGGCGTAACTATTGGGAAGTATAACTTCAAAGTGATTAAACAGCGCATTTTTTTTCCTGATTTACCTGAAGCTTTTGATGGTTTTACGATTACTCAAATATCCGATGTGCATAGTGGAAGTTTTGATAATCCGGAGAAGATTAATTATGCTATAGATTTGGTCAATGAACAAAACTCAGATCTGATTGTATTTACTGGAGATATTGTCAATACAGATGCCAAAGAAATGCATCCTTGGATAGCAACATTCAATAGAATTAAAAAACACAAGTACGGAAAATATTCTGTTTTGGGCAACCACGATTATGGCGAATATGTAACCTGGCCATCAGAGGCAGCAAAAGAAAATAATTTTAAAGCTATAAAAAGTTTATACGGAGAAATTGGCTTCAATTTGTTACTGAACGAACATACTTTTATTGAGAAAGAAGGTGCTAAAATTGCATTGGTTGGAGTCGAAAACTGGGGACACAACTTCAAGAAGGCTGGAGATTTAAATAAAGCTGGTGGAACTTTAAAGAAGGAAGATTTTAAGATTTTGATGAGTCATGATCCTTCGCATTGGGAACATGTAGTGCAGCATGACGACAAACATTATCACCTCACGCTTTCAGGGCATACACACGGAATGCAGTTTGGTATTGAAATTCCGGGTTATTTCAAATGGAGTTTAGCACAGTATGTGTACAAACAATGGGCAGGTTTATATGAAAACCTAGGAAGGTACGTATATGTGAATAGAGGGTTTGGTTTTCATGCCTATCCGGGTAGAGTAGGTATTATGCCGGAAATAACGGTCATTGAACTAAAAAAAGGTGTTAGCGTGACATAATTCGTTAAAAACGCTACATTTGTAAAATAAACATCTCTTCTTAGTAAATTTTTAAAAATTAAACTATTGGTTTTATGTCAAAATTTGGAGAACTTATAAATACGCAAGTACCTGTGTTAATTGATTTTTACACAGATTGGAATGAATCTTCAGTTTCCATGCATCCTGTTATCAGAGATGTCGCAGCAGCTCTTGGCGATAAGGCAAAAGTGATTAAAATTGATGTGGATAAAAATCAAGAACTAGCGGATGCTTTGCGCATCAAAGGCTTGCCTACATTGATGATTTACAAACAAGGTCAAATGATTTGGAGACAATCAGGTGAGTTAGATGCCAATACCCTTATTGGAATCGTGCAAGAGCAATTTTAGAATTGGTTTTGAAGTTATAAAACAGCACATTTATACTCTTTTTCTTTTAAAAAAACCAATGTTTTAGGTAAAACGTATTCAAGATTTTTGAAGGCTTTTACACTGTCGTGAAAAACAATAATGCTTCCCGGTGTGATATTTGACAGCACGTTATCTAAACATTTTTCTCTAGATAGTGTTGTGTCAAAATCAGCGCTAAGCACATCCCACATAATTATTTTATACCCCAATTTTCGAATTGCTTTTGATTGAGTAGTCTTTAATTTACCGTAGGGTGGGCGAAAGATTTTAGATTTTAAATTGTAATCTATACTTTTTTCAATTGCTTCTCTGCATCGTATAACGTTTTCAATGTAAATTTCAGTGTTAGTTTCCCATCCATTCAAATGGTTGAAGGTATGGTTTCCTATAGCGTGACCTTCGCTGATTACTTTCTTGAATATATTTGGGTTTTTTTCAACGTTTTCTCCAATACAAAAAAAAGTAGCTTTGAAGGCGTGTTTTTTTAATTCTTCCAAAACCCAGGTAGTAATTTCTGGAATAGGTCCGTCATCGAATGTGAGGTATACTGTGTTTTCTGTATTGGAAACATCCCAAGTATAATTAGCAAATATCTTTTTGATGATCCAATTCGTTTTGATCCAGTAGAACTTCATTTTTTTAGTTTAAATTTAAAAAAAAATAGCGACATTTTGCAACATCGCTATCTTTTCTAATTGGTATTTACAATCACTCTTTGTCTCGGCCAAAACGTTCAAACATTTTGATGTAAGTATTGAAGGTGATTTTGTTCTTATTATAGAAATCCATGTCGCCATTTTCTTTCATGACTTGCAAAAGACTTCTGTAGCGTTCAATATCAATTATGATTGGAGTTGCTATGCTGCTTTGTTCTGAAGATTTAAGCTTGCCGTAATAATTAAGGTTTTCTTGATACTTGCTTATTAGTTTTCCTAATAATTGTTGTGCTTTTGCTTTTTCATCAATTTTATAATACCCGTCAGTAAAAGGCTCTAAAAGAGAGTAGTAACCAAAATATTCCAAAGGCATTTTTGTCATAGCCAAATCGATAATATTTTTTGCCTTGTCTTTTTTGCCTTCAAGAATCAGTTGGTTCATTAATCTAGAAAGGTTCGTTCGGTATGTTATACTATTTTTACGGGTTTCAGGGTCATGATAGATTTTTGGACTTTCGCTATTTCCCCAATCCCATTTCATAACCTTGGCATACATTTTATCAGTATCAATTTGCCCCATTTCAAGTGGACTTGCGTCTTTTGCTAAAGCTGTTTTTACGGGTACTAGTTTGTAAACCATACCTTCTAGCTGAAGGTATTCTTTCATCCAAATATAATCTTCACTATCAAAAGCACCTCCACTAAAATAGATTGGTCTTTTCCAGTTGTTATTGGCAACAATATCAAGCATCATTAATCTATTTTTGTATAAGGCACTTCCTTTTATGTCCAGATCAATATAGGGCACAATAGAATCGTTGTATTTAGGGCTAACCACTTTGTTTTTTATAACAGCATCTTTGTCAACAGTAATTCGGATTTTGTTTGTTGGGTAAAAATGGATGGTTTGACCATTTTGCATATCAACCGTAGCTTTAGGGTTTTTTATGAAGGTAAGGAAGTCTTTTATATCCCAACGGCTTTCAACTTTTGGTATGTGAACTACATAATCTAGTTTGTCTCCCACATATTGACCATGTGTAAATGAAATTGGCAACGGATCTGATTCGTATGTTTTGGTTTTCATTTGATCAATATACCAATCCGTCATGAAAAGACTCGTATTCACAATTTTAACATCGGTTCTTATTTTTTCAATTTCTTGAGCGTACCAAAGAGGGAAAGTATCATTGTCACCAATTGTGAATAAAATAGCATTTGGATCACATGAAGTAAGGTATGCTTTTGCCATGGCTAAAGCAGTGTATTTCCCAGAACGATCGTGGTCATCCCAGTTTTGAGCAGCCATAAGTACTGGAGCTGCTAGTAAACTTGCCGCAATAATTATAGGTCCTGCCAGTTTTGGAGCTAAATATTTTTGTGCACTTTCGTATAATGCATAAACTCCAAAACCAATCCAGATGGCAAATACGTAAAAGGAGCCTACCAGAGCATAATCTCTTTCTCTAGGTTCGAAAGGTCTTTCGTTTAGGTAGATTTTTAATGCTATTCCTGTAAAAAGGAATAAGGCGAGTAGGACATAGAAACTTTTTAAATCCTTATTGGCGTGGTACATTAAGCCAATTAGTCCTAGAATAAATGGGAGGAAGAAATACACATTTCGACCTTTATTATTTAACACATCTGAAGGTAAATTGTCTTGACTACCCAAGTGTAATTCATCTATAAATTTTACACCGCTAAGCCAGTTGCCATCTAAGTAATCGTAACGACCTTGAACATCATTTTGACGACCAACAAAGTTCCACATTAAGTACCTCCAATACATGTAGCCAAACTGGTATTCAACCATGAAGCCTAGATTGTCAGCAGTTGTAGGTTTGTCAACTAATAAATAATCGCCATAGCTTTTTAGGAACGTCACATAGCCTTCGTTGTCTATTTCTTTTTGGGCGTAAGCTTGTCTGAATTCGTTTATTATTTTTTCAGTCTCATTTTTTAGTTGCGCAATTGCTTTGTTGTAATCTTCTTCGCTAAGTTGACTTGCGTCAATTCCGTATTTAGCCAAATCGTCTTCATAAGGATAATTAGGATTTATTCTAAACTGAGGCGGATTAGTAAAATTCATGTAATTCTCAATATGATCACCGCTCCACATTCTTGGCAAAATAGTTTTGTGGTTGTCATCTGTATTTTGCTCTGCATTTTTGAAATTATTAACGATAACATATTTACCTGTTTTGTAATCTCTTTCGTAATTGGGTGCTTTGTCTAAATAAGGATTGTTTTCGTCTAAACCCGAAAAGGCTTCTGTGTATTGCGGACCGTAGAACAATGGATTTACTCCATATTGTTCCCTGTTGTAGTACGCAAGAACTTCACGCGCATCAGAAGGTTTGTTTTCGTTAATAACCGTATTAGCATTGGCGCGAATAGGCAACATCATCCAAGTTGAAAATCCAATTAAAATAAAAAGAACACACAATAGCAGGGTGTTGTATGTTACAAGTCCCTTCTTGCTAGTGTATTGCAAACCAAAGTAAAATAAGGCGACCAGTAAAACAGTAACAAATATAGTTCCGGAATCAAACGGTAATCCTAAGCTATTTACCATAAAAACTTCAGTTTTACCAAAGAATCCCATGGTCATAGGAAGTAGCATTTTGAAAATAAATAGCAAAACGGCAATAACTACAATATTTGCAATAATAAAATTTTTGACGGTTACTACTTTATAATTTTTAAAAAAGTAAAGAAAACCTATGGCAGGAATTGTCAATAAAGCCATAAAGTGAACTCCAAATGAAAGTCCAACAACAAGAGAAATGATCAATAACCATTTGTTGCCTCTTGGCTTGTCCATGTCCTGTTCCCAGCGCAACCCAAGCCAAAACAATAAAGCAATGAGTAGTGAAGCCATAGCGTAAACTTCGGCCTCTACGGCATTGTACCAAAAACTATCAGAAAAAGTATAAGCCAAAGCACCAACAAGTGAACTACCTAAGATTACAATTTCATTATTTTTGTTTATTTCAGAAAATCTTGAAACTAATTTTCTCAATAGTATTGATGAGGACCAAAATAAAAATAAGATGGTGAAAGCACTTGAGAATACGGACATCATATTTACCATTAAGGCAATTTTAGTATCATCTGTAGCAAACATGGCGAAAAAAGCGCCAATCATCTGGTACAAAGGAGCTCCAGGCGGATGGCCTACTTCGAGTTTTGCTGCTGTGGCTATATATTCACCACAATCCCAAAAGCTCATAGTGGGTTCGACCGTTAAAGTGTATGTTAATAATGCGACTCCAAATGTAAACCAACCAGTAATTGTATTCCATTTATTGAAATTGAATGCTGCTTTATCCATGTAGTAAAGTTTATTTTAAATAATCTACAAAGAAAATGTTTTTTTAGTTTAAACGAGAGAGCATTAACAATATTTTCTAGAAAAGTATTACAATTTGCTAACCTATTGACTGTAAGTGATTTTTGCTGTGTTTTTAAGCTGCTGTTAATTTTAGATTATTTTTTTTTCATAAAAAGTCAAAAAAAGTTTGTACAAACTAAAATTTAGTTTAAATTTGCACTCGCTTAGCAGCAATGCTGGTCTATGGTGTAATGGTAACACAACTGTTTTTGGTGCAGTCTTTCAAGGTTCGAGTCCTTGTAGACCAACAAAAAACCTCTCAATTTTTGAGAGGTTTTTTTATGCCTTATATTTAAGGTTGAGTTGTTTTAGCCTGATTTGAATTTTAATAAAATCAGATCTTGAAAGTTATTACCGGTTTTGTAGAATGATTTACTAGATCTTCGCCGATGCTTCCATTGAAAAAATGAGACAATCCAGTTCTTCCGTGTGTGCACAAACCAATTAGGTCAGCGCCAATTGTGTTGGTAAAATTACGAATGCCTTTTTCAATATTAGAATCGTTGTAAATATTTATGGAGTAATTTTTGACTTCAAAGTCTGCAATAAAATCCTTCATTGTTTTTTCGGCAATTGCTGTTGTTTTGAAGCTGTTAGGCGTGCAAATCATGACTAAAGCTAAATTAGCGTCAAATATATTTGCAAATTCAATCATCTTCAAAAAAGGTTTTTTAATTTCTTTCGTAAAATCAGATGCAAATACGATATTTTTAATGTTAAAGGTGTCTAGGTCTTTTTTGACAACTAATACTGGGATATCAGAAAGACGTACTACTTTTTCTGTGTTTGATCCAATAAGCATTTCTTCAATTCCTGAGGAGCCACTTGACCCCATAACTATTAAGTCTATATTGTTTTTTTTATTGAATGACAGTATGCCGTCGAAAGCTCTCTCAAATTGCACGGTAGTGCTAATTGTAATGCCTTGTAAGTGTGGTTGTTCTTTTATTTTTTGAAGTTTTTCATGCGCTTTTTTTATAAAAAGCATAACTTCGGGAATGCTACTTCCATTTGTCATTGCGTCATGCAATTGATGAGGTAGTTCTAGTAGGTGGAGTAGAAATATTTCTGAGCCGTTTTTTTTAGCTATTTGTACGGCTGATTTTAAAGCTTCTTCAGCATGTTTAGAAAAATCAGTTGGAACTAATATTCGTTTCATAATTTACTTGGGTTTTAAATTACAGGAAAAAGGGCTCTTTATATTCAATAATAAAGATAAGAAATTTTTTAACAGCAACTGAATATTTTAAATTATAAAAAAAAAGACTATCTTTGCACGGTTATTTATTAAAATCTAGATAATGAGGGGACTAAATGTCCCCTCTTTTTATAAAAATATGACATTTAAAGAAAAAGTACATACGTTGTTGGCAGAAGGCCTTTTAGAGAAGCAGTCAATTTTTTTGATAGATCTTGTCATCACTGATGCATTCAAGGTAATCGTTACTTTAGACGGTGATAATGGGGTGGCTCTTCAGGATTGTATTGATGTAAGTAGATATATAGATAGTAATTTGGACCGAGAGGAACAAGATTATTCTCTAGAAGTAGCTTCTGTAGGAGTTGGTTCTGCATTGAAGTTAGTAAGACAATACAAGAAAAATATTGGGCGAACATTAATTGTAAAGACTGAGGCAGAAATAATTGAAGCAGAATTAGTGGATGCTAATGATGATTTTGTAATTTTGTCTTGGAAAGCAAGAGAGCCAAAAAAGATAGGGAAAGGGAAAGAAACAGTTCAAAAAGAACTTAAACTGCCTTACGCAGACATAAAAGAAGCAATTGTTACAGTAACATTTTAATTAAAGAATTCGCATGGAAAATTTAGCATTAATCGATTCATTCTCAGAGTTTAAAGATGATAAACTTATTGATCGTGTAACGCTTATGGCAATTTTAGAAGATGTATTTAGAAATGCATTGAAGAAAAAATACGGTTCAGATGATAATTTTGATATCATTATAAATCCTGATAAAGGAGATATGGAGATATGGCAAAGAAGAGTAATCGTTGCGGATGATGATTTAGATTTAGATCATCTTGAAATTACTTTGACTGAAGCTAGAAAAATAGAGCCTGATTTTGAAATTGGGGAAGAGGTTTCTGAAGAAGTGAAGTTAATTGATTTAGGAAGAAGAGCAATTTTAGCTTTACGTCAGAATTTGATTTCTAAAATCCATGAGCATGACAATACCAATCTTTACAAGCAATTTAAAGATTTAATAGGAGATATTTATACAGCTGAAGTACACCATGTGCGTCCTAGAGTTGTAATCTTGGTTGATGATGAAGGGAATGAGATTGTTTTGCCAAAAGAAAAACAAATACCTTCTGACTTTTTCCGCAAAGGAGATAATGTTAGAGGGATAATAGAAAGCGTTGAATTGAAAGGAAATAAACCTCAAATTATTATGTCTAGAACTTCTGAGAAGTTTTTGGAGAAATTATTTGAACAAGAAATTCCAGAAGTATTTGACGGTTTAATCATGGTTAAAAAAGTGGTGAGAATACCAGGTGAAAAAGCAAAAGTAGCCGTAGATTCTTATGACGACAGAATTGATCCAGTAGGGGCTTGTGTGGGTATGAAAGGATCGCGTATTCATGGAATTGTTCGTGAATTAGGAAACGAAAATATCGACGTTATCAATTACACAAGTAACATGCAATTGTTTATTACTAGAGCATTAAGCCCAGCAAAAGTGTCTTCTATTAAAATTAATGAAGAAACAAAAAGAGCAGAGGTGTTCTTGAAACTAGAAGAAGTTTCAAAAGCGATTGGTCGTGGCGGACATAATATTAAATTAGCAGGTTTATTAACAGGCTATGAATTAGATGTTATCCGTGAAGGCGATGTTGCTGGCGCAACTGCTGATGAAGATGATGTTGAATTAACGGAGTTTTCAGATGAAATTGAAGGCTGGGTTATCGAAGAGTTTGCAAAAATTGGTTTGGATACTGCAAAAAGTATATTAAATCAAGATGTAGAAGATTTAGTAAGAAGAACAGACCTAGAAGAGGAAACGATTCTGGATGTAATGAGAATATTGAAAGAAGAGTTTGATAGTTAGTCAATGGGTCTTCAACGATAAACGTGCCACTTTACAATTAATTCTCGCTCGATAGGTGTCGAGTTTGAAGTAAAGTGAGGAATAACAAAAAAGGAAATAATAAAAAGGTTTTATGTCTGAAGAGAGAATTATTAGAATAAACAAAGTTTTGAGGGAATTGAATATTTCTTTAGAAAGAGCTGTGGATTATCTAAAAGATAAGGGAATTGTTATTGAATCAAATCCAAACACAAAAATTTCTGATGATGTATACAATGTCTTGTGCGGTCAGTTTGCAGGTGACAAAGGGAATAAAGAAGCTTCAAAAGAAGTAGGGGAAGAGAAAAGAAAAGAAAAAGAAGCTTTGCGTTTAGAACGAGAGAAAGAAATCGAAGACAAACGTAAAATTGAGGAAGAGCGTCTGAAGCAACAAGAGGTTATAAAAGCGAGAGCGGTTATAGCAGGCCCTGTTCAAGTGGGTAAGATCGATCTTAATCCTAAGAAAGCTGTCGTTGTTCCACCTGTAAAAACTGTTGAGAAAGTTGAAGTTCCTGCGGCCAAATCTCCTGAGGTGAAAATGGTTCAAAAAGAAGTTTTAACAGAAAAACTGTCGTCAGAAAAACCTGTGGAAGAAAAAGTTACTTCAGATAAAAAAGGATTAAAACCAGTGGCTGGAATTAAGGAAGTGAAACCTGAAGTTGCAAAAGAAATTGTTGCTGATGCTAAAGAAGTTGTAAAAACCGAAGCTGGTAAAGTTGAGGAAGCACCTGTTGATGAAACTATCACAACGCAATATCAAAAACTATCGGGAACTACTTTAACCGGTCAGGTAATTGATTTATCTCAATTCAACAAACCGAAAAAGAAAAAAGAAGAACCAAAAATCACTCCGAATAAACCGGGTGCTCCAGGTTCGGCTGCAGCCAATGCAAATAAAAACAAGCGTAAAAGGATTGCTCCTAAACCAGGTGCTCCTAGACCACCTGCAACACCAGGAGTTCCTGGTGCGCCCAATCCTAACAAGATTACACCTAATGTAGGTGGTGGTGGATTCAACGCAAACAGAAGTGCAAGACCTGGTTTTGTGAAAGGAAATAGGCCTGCTATTGTTGCAAAAGTTGAGCCTACTGAAGAAGAAGTTAAAAATCAAATTAGAGAAACCTTAGAAAAACTACAAGGTAAAGGTGGTAAATCTAAAGCAGCTAAGTACAGAAGAGATAAAAGAGATACGCACCGTCAAAAATCTGATGAGGAGCAAAGAGCCATTGACGAAGGAAGTAAAACTATTAAAGTTACTGAGTTTGTTACTGTAGGTGAAATTGCAATCATGATGGATGTGCCAATTACTAAAGTTATTGGTACGTGTATGTCACTTGGAATCATGGTTACCATGAACCAACGTCTTGATGCTGAAACATTGACTATCGTTGCTGATGAATTTGGTTATGAAGTTGAATTTATTACGGTAGACATTGAGGAAGCAATTCAAGTTGTTGAAGACAGAGAAGAAGATTTAGTTTTCAGAGCGCCAATTGTAACGGTAATGGGCCACGTCGATCACGGTAAAACATCATTACTGGATTACATTCGTAAAGAAAACGTAATCGCAGGTGAGTCTGGAGGAATTACACAACATATTGGTGCCTACGGAGTAACTTTAGAAAACGGACAAAAAATTGCATTCTTAGACACCCCGGGTCACGAAGCGTTTACCGCCATGCGTGCACGTGGTGCTCAAGTTACAGATATAGCTATTATTGTAATTGCTGCTGATGATGACATCATGCCGCAAACTAAAGAAGCAATCAGTCACGCTCAAGCAGCTGGAGTTCCAATCATTTTTGCTATCAACAAAATTGATAAGCCTAACTCTAATGTAGAGAAAATAAAAGAGAAATTAGCAGGTATGAATTTACTTGTTGAAGATTGGGGTGGAAAAATACAATCGCATGATATTTCTGCGAAAGTTGGAACTGGTGTAAAAGAATTATTAGAAAAAGTATTATTAGAAGCTGAAATATTAGATTTAAAAGCAAATCCAAATAAAGCTGCCTCCGGAACTGTTGTCGAGGCTTTTCTTGACAAAGGGAAAGGGTATGTTTCTACAATATTAGTTCAAGATGGAACATTGAAAATTGGAGATTATATGTTGGCCGGTAAGCATCATGGTAAAGTTAAAGCCATGCATGATGAAAGAGGGAATATTGTTACTGTTGCGGGTCCTTCGACTCCAGTTTCAGTTTTAGGTCTTGACGGTGCAGCAACTGCGGGAGACAAATTCAATATTTTTGAAGACGAAAAAGAAGCAAAGCAAATTGCCTCAAAACGTTCTCAATTGATGCGTGAACAGTCGGTACGTACGCAACGTCATATTACATTAGATGAAATAGGACGTAGAATTGCATTGGGTCAATTTAAAGAATTGAACATTATCCTTAAAGGTGATGTGGATGGTTCTGTTGAAGCACTGTCTGATTCGTTCTCTAAATTATCAACCGAAGAAATTCAAATTAATATTATCCATAAAGGTGTTGGTGCAATTACAGAAACTGACGTAATGTTAGCTTCCGCTTCAGATGCAATTATTATCGGATTCAATGTTCGTCCTGCTGGAAATGCTAGACAATTAGCTGATAAAGAGGAAATCGATATCCGTTACTACTCTATTATTTATGCCGCTATTGATGACTTGAAAGATGCAATGGAAGGAATGCTAGCTCCGGAAATGAAAGAAGAGATTCTGGGTACTGCGGAAATCAGAGAGATATTCAAAATCTCTAAAGTGGGTTCAATTGCCGGTTGTATGGTAATGGATGGTAAAATTGTCAGAAACGCTAAAATGAGAATTATTAGAGAAGGCGTTGTTGTCTTTACTGGAGAATTGTTAGCGTTGAAACGTTTCAAAGATGATGTGAAAGAAGTTGCGAAAGGATACGATTGTGGTATTCAAGTAAAAGGATACAATGACATTGAAGAAAGAGATGTTATTGAGTCTTACCATGAAGTTGCAATCAAAAAGAAATTGAAATAGAATTTTCAATATTTTAAAAATGGAAATCCCGATTCGTCGGGATTTTTTGTTTTATAGACTTACCCAATTGTCAATTTGTGAACAGTGAATCGCTGGGTTTTTTAGTTTTATTAGGACGTGCCACCCGCTAGAAAAAAGAGCTAGCAACAGTTTTCGTCACCGCTCTTTTCCCTATCTGCTGCCGGGCTATTCGCGCTACAAGGTAGCTTGCTTCTATCCCTCACGCAGGATTGTAAGTAAAGGATGGTTGTTTTATTTGGGACGAGTTAATAAGGTCCAATAGCAATAAATGGATAAAAAAAATCATTCAGCAGACAATGGGATACTACGACTACTCCAAATTTTGACAAAAAAATTCCATAGTGTGTGCAGTCGTAAACTTAGTTTTGGATTTAGAATGTTGATTTTGATTAATATTTAGTAACAATGTCTGCCATACTATAACTGCTTAATTCCACTTCCAAAAGTGTAGTTATGTTATTGTATATGAGATGTTTAATTAAAATAAAAACAAGAAAGCTATTCAGTATTGAATGACTTTCTTGTTAAATGATTCTATTATTTTTTTATTGTTTACTAGGACGTATCAAATGTACATTTCTATAACTCTTTCTGATATCAAATAAATTGCGCTCCGCTTCAATTCGTGTTTTGAAACTCCCTACCCAAACTTTATAGTTTGGAGTAAAAAAAACAATTGTGCCATCTATGTTTCTGAATTCTTGTCTGAATTCATTAAGTGTATTCTTGGCCTTTTCACTTTCTCCACTGAAAATCTGTATTTTATATCGCTCATTTATGGCATTGGAAACATTCGTTTTTCTCTTTTCATTTAATAATTGTTCAAATTTTGAGTCTTGTTTTACGACAATGGTTGCATCTTGAGCTCTTGTGTTGAGTGTTGAAATACATAATATAAGTAGAATGAAAAGGTTTTTATTGATGGCTAAAATTCTCATAATGTGATTGTTTTTATACAAAAGTAATATTTAATAAATGATACAAAACAATAAGTCTTATTTAGAATTGGTATAAATTGAAATTAAGATTATTTTAAGGTTTTGAGAATAGTTCTTAAGTCGTATTTTTGACAAAGTTTTAAAATAAAGGATCAGTTTTTATAACTCAATTAGAAAAAACTGTGCCAATTTTTAGTAGATAATCATTATAATATGAAAAAGGTGGGTAACCATAATTCGATCTCAAGGAAAATATTTTTTAGCGTTGCTTTAATGCTGTCTTTTTCCTTTTCTTCTTTTGCTCAAGATGCTGCTCCTGCAGCAGAAGCTTCAGCTACTAGTGCAGACCCAGCTAAGGGTAAAGAGCTTTTTAATGCAAATTGCGCAGCATGTCACAAGCTTGATGGCAAGGCAACAGGTCCAGAGCTTAGAGGAGTTGCTGATAAGTTTGAGGCAGCATGGCTTCATAAATGGATCCGAAACAGCTCTGATTTAATTAAATCAGGTGATGCTCAAGCGATAAAAGTTTTTGAAGACAATAATAAGATAGTAATGTCTTCTTTTCCTCAGTTGTCAGATGCTGATATTGATAATATTCTTGCTTATACATCTGAGCCAAAAGCAGAGGCTCCTAAAGCTGCTGCTGCTGCTGCAACAGAAGCTGTGCCTGGCGCTGCTTCTGAGGGTGGTATTTCAAATAATATTATATTAGGTGCTTTGGCACTTGTTATGGTTATTTTGATAGTGATGTTGTTTTTGGTAAATCAAGTTCTATCTAAAGTAGCGAAAGCAAATGGTATCGAGGTAGCTTCAAAAACTCCAACAACGCCTATTTGGAAGGCTTTTGCTAAAAATCAATTTTTAGTATTGGTTACTTCAATATTTTTACTTTTAGCTAGTGCTTATTTTGTATATGGTTATTTGATGCAGGTTGGTGTTGATCAGGAGTATGCTCCAATTCAGCCGATACATTTTTCACACAAAATACATGCTGGAGACAATGAAATCAACTGTAAGTATTGTCACTCTGCTGCAAGAGTTAGTAAAAATGCTGGAATTCCTTCCTTGAATGTTTGTATGAACTGTCACAAGAGTGTTTCTGAAGTTGCTGAAACTACTGCTACTCCTGAGTACAGTAAAGAATTTTATGATGAACAAATCCAAAAATTGTATACTGCGGTTGGTTGGGATTCAGAAACGCAAAGTTATACTGGGAAATCGCAACCTGTGAAATGGGTTCGTATTCATAATCTACCTGATTTTGTTTACTTTAATCACTCTCAACACGTTACTGTAGCGGGAATTGAGTGTCAAACATGTCACGGTCCGGTTGAAGGGTATGAAGTTCAAAAACAATTTGCTCCGTTAACAATGGGTTGGTGTATTGATTGTCACAGAAAAACGGATGTTAAAATGGAGGGCAATGCGTACTATGCTAAGATTCATGAAGAGCTTTCTAAGAAATACGGTGTTGACAAATTGACTGCAGCACAAATGGGAGGTTTAGAATGTGGCAAATGCCATTATTAATCAAATTATTAAGATTTTAATATTTATATATGTCATCAAACAAAAAATACTGGAAAAGTGTTGAAGAACTAGACAAAAATAGTTCTATTGTTGAGGCGCTTAAAAATAACGAATTTGTTGAAGAAATTCCTACTGATGAGTTTTTAGGAAATAATGACACTTTGTCATCTTCATCAACATCACGTCGTGATTTTTTAAAGTACGTTGGTTTTAGTACTGCGGCAGTTACACTAGCCGCTTGTGAAGGTCCTGTGAACAAGTCGATACCTTATGTGCTTCAGCCGGAGCAAATCATTCCTGGAGTGGCGGATTATTACGCAACTTCGGTTTTTGATGGTTTTGACTTTGCGAATCTTTTGGTAAAAACACGTGAAGGGCGTCCTATTAAAATAGATAATAATACTATTGCGGGAGCTAACTTTGCTGCTAATGCAAGAATTCATGCGTCTATTCTGTCTTTATATGACAGTATGCGTCTGAAAGAGCCCAAAATTGGGGGTAAAAAATCAACTTGGTCCGTTGTTGATGCTAATATCAAATCGAGTATAGCTGATGCTGCTGTAAATGGCGGACAAGTAGTGCTTTTGACAAATACCTTGGCTAGCCCGTCAACTGAAAAATTGATAGCCGAGTTTGTAGGTAAGAATCCAAATGCTAAACACGTTGTTTATGATGCTGTATCTGAATCGGAAGCATTAGATGCTTTTGAAACGGTTTATGGAGAAAGGGCTTTGGTTGATTATGATTTTTCTAAAGCATCACTTATCGTTTCTGTTGGAGCTGATTTCCTTGGGGATTGGCAAGGTGGGGGATATGATTCAAGTTATGCTAAAGGAAGAATTCCTAGAGCAGGAAAAATGTCTCGTCATTTTCAATTAGAAGCAAACATGACTTTGTCTGGTGCTGCAGCTGATAAGCGTTTACCAATGTCTACGGCTAATCAAAAACAAGCATTAGTTCATATATATAATATTGTGACAGGTTCTTCTGTTGCTGTAAGTTTAGAAGATAAATTTAACGCAGAAGTTACAAAAGTAGCCCAACAATTAAAAGCTGCTGGTTCTAAGGGAGTTTTGGTATCTGGTATTCAAGATAAAAATGCTCAATTGTTAGTTATAGCTATTAACCAAGTTTTGGCAAGTGAGGCTTTCAGTACTTCTGGAGTAAGACAAATTAGAAAAGGATCAAATGCAAAAGTTACTCAATTAATTACTGATATGAAAGCTGGAAGCGTTCATACTTTAATTATGAGTGGTGTTAATCCTGTTTATACTTTAGCGGATAGCGCTTCTTTCGTTGAAGGACTTAAAAAAGTAAAAACATCAGTAGCATTTTCATTGAAAGAAGATGAAACTGCTTTAGTAAGTACTATTGCAGCTGCTGTTCCTCATTATTTAGAATCATGGAATGATGTAAGTATCACAAAAGGAACTTATGGCATTACTCAGCCTACAATTCGCACTCTTTTTATTACAAAACAATTTCAAGATGTGCTGTTGTCTTTAAATGGGCATACAGGGACATTCTACGATTATATTAAAACTAATGCAGCAACAATAATTACGGGTTCTTCTTGGAACAAAGTGTTGCATGATGGTGTTTATGTTGGCAGTATTTCAGCGATATCAGCTGGTTCTGCTGATTATAGTGCTGCTGCAAATGCTTTAGCAAAATCAAAATCATCTCAAGGTTTAGAACTTGTTTTGTATACTAAAACTGGCTTGGGCGATGGCCAACAAGCTAATAACCCTTGGTTACAGGAGTTTCCTGATCCAATTACAAGAGTATCTTGGGATAATTATGTTACTGTTTCGAATGCTGATGCTAAGAAATATGAACTTTCAAATGAAATTGTTGCAAATGGTGGTTTGAATGGTAGTTATGCTACTATTACTACTGCAGATGGAGCTAAATTAGAAAATGTTCCAGTGATAGTTCAGCCAGGACAAGCTGTTGGAACTATTGGTTTGGCACTAGGTTATGGTCGTAAAGCGGCTTTGAAAGAAGAAATGATGGTGGGTCTAAATGCCTACTCTTTATATAAAGGTTTTAATAATGTACAGTCTGTAACTTTAACGAAAGCTGGAGGAGAACATGAGTTTGCTTGTGTTCAAGGACAGAAAACTTTGATGGGTAGAGGTGATATTATAAAGGAAACTTCTTTAGAGATTTTCAATACAAAAGATGCTAAAATCTGGAATCCTCAACCAATGGTATCGTTGGATCACAAAGAGGTAGAGGCAGCCACAGTAGATTTATGGTCTTCATTTGATCGTTCTGTTGGTCATCATTTTAATCTTTCAGTAGATTTGAATGCTTGTACTGGTTGCGGGGCTTGTGTAATTGCTTGTCATGCAGAAAATAATGTACCTGTTGTTGGAAAATCAGAAGTAAGAAGAAGTCGTGATATGCACTGGCTGCGTATTGATAGATATTATTCTTCGGAAAGTACTTTTGAAGGAGATAATGAAAGAAAAGCAAATATCTCTGGTTTATCAAGTTCATTGTCTACATTTAATGAAATGGAAAAAGCAGGGGATAACCCGCAAGTTTCTTTTCAACCTGTCATGTGTCAACATTGTAACCATGCACCTTGTGAAACGGTTTGTCCAGTTGCTGCGACTTCACATTCTCGCCAAGGTCAAAATCACATGGCTTATAACAGATGTGTTGGAACGCGTTATTGCGCTAACAACTGTCCGTATAAAGTACGTCGCTTTAACTGGTTTTTATATAATAAAAACAGTGAATTCGATTATAATATGAATGACGATTTAGGACGTATGGTTTTGAACCCAGACGTTAATGTTCGTTCTCGTGGAGTTATGGAAAAATGTTCAATGTGTATTCAAATGACACAATCGACAATTTTGAAAGCTAAAAGAGAAGGAAGAGCAATTGTTGATGGTGAATTCCAAACCGCATGTTCAAATGCTTGTTCTACTGGAGCAATGAAATTTGGAGATATAAATGATACTGAAGCTGAGATAACTAAATTAGTAGCTGACGAAAGGATGTATCATTTATTGGAGCATGTTGGAACAAAACCAAATGTGATTTATCACGTTAAAGTTAGAAATACCTAGTACAAAAAATAATTAATTAAGAATCAATATAAAGGATTATGTCGTCTCACTACGAAGCAACCATTAGAAAACCCTTAGTTATAGGTGATAAATCTTATCACGATGTAACTATAGATGTAGCTGCACCTGTAGAAGGTAAAGCAAACAAACATTGGTGGATTGTATTTTCAATCGCATTAACAGCATTCCTTTGGGGATTAGGTTGTATCATCTACACTGTGTCTACGGGTATTGGAACATGGGGATTAAATAAAACTGTAGGTTGGGCTTGGGATATCACTAACTTCGTTTGGTGGGTTGGTATCGGTCACGCAGGAACATTAATTTCAGCCGTATTATTGCTTTTCCGTCAAAGATGGAGAATGGCAATTAACCGTTCTGCGGAGGCAATGACCATATTTTCAGTAATACAAGCGGGCTTATTTCCAATCATTCACATGGGTCGTCCATGGTTAGCGTATTGGGTTTTGCCAATTCCGAATCAATTTGGTTCTCTATGGGTAAACTTTAACTCGCCATTACTTTGGGACGTATTTGCAATCTCTACTTACCTTTCGGTATCATTAGTTTTTTGGTGGACTGGTTTGTTACCTGATTTTGCTATGTTGCGTGATAGAGCAGTAACGCCCTTTAACAAAAGAGTTTATTCTATATTAAGTTTTGGATGGAGTGGTAGAGCAAAAGATTGGCAACGTTTTGAAGAAGTCTCTTTAGTGCTTGCAGGTTTAGCCACACCGCTTGTGCTTTCAGTGCATACTATTGTATCGATGGACTTTGCTACATCTGTTATTCCAGGATGGCATACTACAATTTTTCCTCCGTATTTTGTTGCTGGGGCGGTTTTTTCAGGATTTGCAATGGTGAATACCTTGCTTATCATTATGAGAAAAGTATCTAATCTTGAGGCTTACATTACGATACAACACATTGAATTGATGAATATTGTTATTATGGTTACAGGTTCTATTGTGGGGGTTGCCTACATAACTGAATTATTTGTTGCATGGTATTCTGGTGTAGAGTATGAGCAATATGCTTTCTTAAATAGAGCTACCGGACCGTACTGGTGGGCATATTGGTCCATGATGACTTGTAATGTTTTTTCTCCACAATTTATGTGGTTCAAAAAACTGAGAACAAGTATTATGTTCTCCTTTATAATTTCAATTGTTGTAAATATTGGGATGTGGTTTGAGAGATTTGTAATTATTGTAACTTCGTTACACAGAGATTATTTACCATCTTCTTGGACAATGTTTTCACCAACATTTATTGATATTGGAACTTTCATAGGAACAATTGGTTTCTTCTTCGTATTGTTTTTATTATATTCAAGAACTTTCCCTGTAATTGCGCAAGCAGAGGTAAAAACAATATTGAAAGGAACAGGAGATAATTACAAAAGAGAAAGAGAAGCAAATAAAGATACACACCATGAGTAATAAAGTAATATACGCCATTTACAATGACGATGATATTTTGATGGATGCGGTTAAAAAAACCAGGGCAGCTCATCATCATATTGAAGAAGTTTTTACTCCATTCCCTGTACACGGTTTGGATAAAGCAATGGGACTTGCGCCTACTAGACTAGCTATTTGTTCGTTCTTATATGGATGTGTAGGTCTTTCATTTGCAATTTGGATGATGAATTATATTATGATTCAGGATTGGCCACAAGATATTGGAGGAAAACCAAGTTTTAGCTATATAGAAAACATGCCAGCCTTTGTCCCAATTATGTTTGAACTTACTGTGTTTTTTGCTGCGCATTTAATGGTTATTACATTCTATATGAGAAGTAAATTATGGCCTTTCAAAGAAGCAGAGAACCCAGATGTAAGAACTACAGACGACCATTTTTTGATGGAAGTTGCTGTAAATAATAATGAAGAAGAATTGGTTTCTTTTTTCCAGAACACCGGAGCTGTAGAAGTTAAAGTAATAGAAAAGCATTAATTATAGATATGAAAAGCGTATATAAAATAACACTTTTATTTGGCATAACTATTTTAGTTTCATCTTGCCATAATAATGCGGCACCAAACTATCAATATTTTCCAAATATGTACGAATCAGTAGGTTATGAAACCTACTCTGAATCGGATGCATTTAAAAACGGTATCGAAGCTCAACTTCCAGCAGAAGGAACGGTTAACAGAGGATTTGAGCCTTTTGAATACGAAAATTCTACAGAAGGTTATGAGTTAGCTAAAGCTAATCTTAAGTCTCCTTTAGATTCTTTAGGTAGAAATCCTGAAAAAGCAAAAGAACTTTTCGAAATTTATTGTGCTACTTGTCATGGTAATAATGGTAACGGTAATGGTAAATTAGTTGAAAGAGAAAAATTTCTGGGTGTTCCTAGTTATAAAGATAGAGTTATTACTGAAGGAAGCATTTATCATGTTATAACTTATGGTTTGAATTCAATGGGTTCTCATGCAAATCAATTGAGTCCCCAAGAACGTTGGTTAGTTACTGACTATGTTCTAAAACTAAAAAGCGAATTATAATTGTTGAACAAACTGATCGTATTAGATATGTATACATTTTCAAGTAAATTAAAAACTCTTTCTTTCATCTTAATGGCCGTAGGTATATTAGGAATTGGATATGGTTTTTTAACTGCACCAAAAGATATTCAAGACATTGAAAAAATTATTGCAGCTGAAAGTCATGGTGGATATGGCGAAGCAAAACAGGAAGCGACTACTTCTACCGAAGATTCGCATGAAGCTGTTGCTAAACATAATGATGATGCCGTTGAGAAAAAAATGGGAGAATCTCACGAAGCTGTTGTTCTAGCGGATGACACTACAAAAGCTGTAATAGCAACATCTGATGAGCCTACTCATGTTGAAATGGCTGTTAAAAAAAGTGGTGGGCATGTGATTAGTGAAGAAGAAGCACATACAGAACATTTAAACCATGTTTTGCATCAATTACAAAATAAGCCATGGGCTGCTTTATATGTTGCTTGTATTTTCTTCATGCTTATTTCATTAGGCGTTTTAGCCTTTTATGCAATTCAGCAAGTGTCTCAGTCTGGTTGGTCACCAGTTTTATTTAGAGTTATGCAAGGTATTACAGCTTATTTACCTGTAGGGTCTGTATTATTTTTTATTTTCTTACTGCTATGTGGTTTTCATTTAAATCATCTTTTTATATGGTTAGATCCTGAGGTAGTAGCTACTGATAAATTGATTGCTAACAAAGCAGGATATTTAAACTTCCCGTTTTGGATTATTAGAGCTGCAATATTTTTAATGGGATGGAACTTATATAGGTATTATTCTAGAAAAAATTGTTTAGCTCAAGATGACGCAAATGACGATTTAAATTATAAAAAGAATTTTAAGCTTTCAGCGGTATTTCTTGTTTTCTTTATAGTAACAGAATCTATTATGTCTTGGGATTGGATTATGTCTATCGATCCTCACTGGTTTAGTACTTTGTTTGGTTGGTATGTTTTCTCTAGTTTCTTTGTTAGTGCAATTACTGTAATTGCTCTGGTTACTTTGTATTTAAAATCTAAGGGTGTACTAGAACATGTTAATACAAGTCATATTCATGATTTAGCAAAATTTATCTTTGGTTTCAGTGTTTTCTGGGCTTATTTGTGGTTTTCTCAGTACATGTTGATTTGGTATGCAAATATTCCAGAAGAAGTTACTTATTTTATTACCAGAATCGAATTATATAATCTTCCATTTTTTGGAGCAGTAGTAATGAATTTTGTTTTTCCTTTATTAATTTTAATTAATACTGATTTCAAAAGGATTACTTGGGTTCTTGTGATGGCTGGAGTTGTAATATTGATTGGACATTATCTTGATTTCTTCCTTATGATTATGCCTGGAACTGTAGGTGACAGGTGGTTTATTGGAGTTTCTGAAATAGCGTCTGTTCTTTTCTTCCTTGGATTATTTATTTATGTTGTTTTCACAGCATTAACAAAAGTTCCTCTATTACCAAAAAGAAATCCTTTCATAGAAGAAAGTAAACATTTTCATTATTAATATCTAAAGAAATAAACAGATGACAAGTTTGTTGATAATTATAGTTTTAGTTTTATTAGCTGTTGCTTTATGGCAATTGACTAAAATATTTGACCTAACGCAAGTTGGCTCTAATTCAGACAATTCAGAGGTAGCTACAGATGATGACAATAACGTTCAAGGTTATATTATGTTTGCATTCTTAGCATTCCTTTATGTTTTTACAATTTACGGATTATTCAAATGGGGACCTCTAGTTCTTCACACTGCTGCATCAGAACATGGTTCAGAAGTTGATAATTTAATGAATATTACGTGGGTTCTTATTTTTATAGTACAAGCAATTACTCAAGCTTTGTTACATTATTTTGCTTTTAAGTATAAAGGGAAGAAAGATCAAAAAGCGCTTTATTTTGCTGATAACAATAAGTTGGAAGCAATCTGGAGTATTATACCAGCAGTCGTTTTGGCTGGTTTAATTCTGTATGGTCTTTATGCATGGACAAATATTATGTTTGTTGATGAAGATGAAGACACCATTGTAATTGAATTATATGCACAGCAGTTTAATTGGAAAGCTAGATATTCAGGTGAAGATAACGTTTTAGGTAAAGCGAATGTTAGATTAATTGAAGGAGTAAATAGTCTTGGTGTTGATATGTCAGATCCCTATTCTCAAGATGATATAGTTGTTACTGAATTGCATATTCCAAAAGGAAAAAAAATTCATTTCAAAATCAGATCTCAAGATGTTTTACATTCTGCCTATTTCCCTCATTTTAGAGCCCAAATGAATTGTGTTCCTGGAATGGTAACTGAATTTGCTTTTACACCAGTTTATACAACTGCTGAATACAGAGAATTACCTTATATGGTTGAAAAAGTAGCTAATATAAATGATTTGAGAGCTAAGAAAAGTATTGAACTTGTTGCAAAAGGTAATGCAGCTTTAGATCCTTATACTTTTGATTATTTATTGCTTTGTAATAAAATATGTGGCGCTTCACATTACAACATGCAAATGAAAATAATTGTTGATACTCCTGAAGATTATAAAAATTGGATTAGCGAACAAGCTCTTTTAGTGAGTCAAATAAAGGAAGCAAATACAACTTCAACACTAGTTGATGGAGCTGTTGATATAGATTCTACCAAGGGCAGAGATACCTCATCAGTTGTAAAAGTGGTAATGAAATAATATTATTAAGAAAATTTAAAGTAAACATATATGTCAGCAGAAGGTCACGATCACGCAATGGATCACGAACACGAACACCACCATAAAGAAACTTTTATTACTAAATATATTTTTAGTATAGATCATAAAATGATATCCAAACAATATCTTATTACAGGTATTTTAATGGGAGTTATAGGGGTTGTAATTTCTTTGCTTTTTAGAATGCAATTAGCATGGCCAGAGGAATCTTTCAAAATTTTTAATATATTGTTAGGTGATAAGTTTGCTCCTAACGGTGTTATGGCTAATGATATTTACCTCGCTTTGGTTACAATTCACGGAACTATTATGGTTTTCTTTGTCCTAACAGCTGGATTGAGTGGTACTTTTAGTAATTTACTTATTCCGCTTCAAATTGGTGCACGTGACATGGCGTCTGGATTTATGAATATGATTTCCTATTGGTTGTTTTTCCTATCAGCTGTAATTATGCTTTGTTCATTATTTGTTGAAGCAGGACCTGCTTCCTCTGGATGGACAATTTACCCGCCTTTAAGTGCTTTGCCACAAGCAATACCTGGTTCAGGTACTGGTATGACGCTTTGGTTAATATCTATGGCTATATTTATTGCTTCTTCTCTTTTAGGATCACTAAACTATATTGTTACAATAATAAACCTTAGAACCAAAGGGATGTCAATGACAAGGTTGCCATTAACAATTTGGACCTTTTTTGTAACTGCAATTATTGGGGTGGTTTCATTTCCAGTATTATTGTCGGCAGCTTTATTATTAATTTTTGATAGAAGTTTTGGTACTTCTTTCTTCTTGTCTGATATTTATATAGCAGGAGAAGTTTTACATTATCAAGGTGGATCACCTGTTTTATTTGAACATTTATTTTGGTTTTTAGGACACCCTGAGGTTTACATTGTAATTCTGCCTGCAATGGGTATAGTTTCTGAAGTAATGGCGACTAACTCACGTAAACCAATCTTTGGATATAGAGCGATGATTATGTCGGTTATAGCTATTGCATTCTTATCAACAATAGTTTGGGGGCATCACATGTTTGTTTCTGGAATGAATCCGTTTTTGGGATCTGTTTTTACCTTTACCACTTTATTAATCGCAATTCCGTCTGCAGTTAAAGCTTTTAACTGGATTACTACTTTGTGGAAAGGAAATTTACAATTGAATCCAGCTATGTTGTTTTCTATTGGAATGGTTTCTACATTTATCAGTGGTGGTTTGACAGGAATTATTCTTGGCGATAGCACATTAGATATTAATGTTCATGATACCTATTTTGTAGTTGCTCACTTTCACTTAGTAATGGGGATTTCTGCGCTTTATGGAATGTTTGCAGGTGTTTACCATTGGTTTCCAAGGATGTACGGAAGAATGATGAATAAAAATTTAGGTTATATCCACTTTTGGGTTACTGCAGTTTGTGCTTATGGAGTGTTTTTTCCAATGCATTTCATTGGATTAGCGGGTTTACCTAGACGTTATTATACAAACACAAGTTTTCCTTTATTTGACGATTTGCAAAATGTAAATGTACTTATTACTGTTTTTGCTTTAATAGGTGGAGCTTTTCAATTAGTGTTTTTATACAATTTCTTCGTTAGTATATTCTACGGTAAAAAAGCAGTACAAAACCCTTGGAAGTCTAATAC
>JAGOJA010000190.1 GCA_017995345.1 Flavobacterium sp. | reverse complement strand
GACCGTAGTTCTTCAAAAAGCAGAATGGAAGTCTTTAATCGTGCTCAAAAAAGAATTAATCAAGGCTTGAGTATCTGTATTTTTCCCGAAGGCGGCGTTCCGGATGATGAATCGATACTATTAGATACGTTCAAAGATGGTGCATTCCGCTTGGCGATAGAACACGAACTTCCCATTGTTCCCATTACTCTTGCCGACAATAAAAAGAGGTTTTCCTTTACTTTTTTTAGCGGAAGCCCCGGTATTATGCGGGTAAAAATGCATGCCCACATTGAAACCTTTGGTAAAAATGGCGTTGACCGAAAAGAAATTCGGGAGCAGGTTCGAGAGGTAATCTATACGCAATTAATGAGTTTTGAAGCTGCTAAAAAGAATAAATTACCCCAGAATATAACCCAATAAAAACGGGCTTGTAGGTACTGGAATTATTTGTAAACGTATTCAATTGGTATTTGACCATAGGTTCAATAGTAATCTGAAAGGATTTTACAAATTGGTATTTGAAACCCATTCCTAGATTGGTGCTAAAATGAATCGCGTTTAAATTATTGGCTTCCCCCAATGTCAAATCGGTACTGTTTGAGCGTAAGGATATTTTATTTTGATTTAAAAACAAGGTGCTAATTCCGCCAATCACACTGACACCAAATTTCTTTTTTATTAAGACATAGGACAGTTCCAAAGGCACTTCGTAGTAACCCATTTTTTGATTGATTACACCTGAATCTATATTTTGAATGGCCTTTTCTAAATTTCCTTGTGAAGTAACTGCAATCGCATTTTTGATTTCAATGGATTCATTTGAACTATAGGTGATATTTTCAAGATTATTGGTGACCAAACTGGTAGAATAGGTCACATTATTCGTATTATAGGCCAACGAAAGTTTATTTACACCTGTTCGTACCGTTAGCTTTTTAGAAACAGCATAATTTACTCCTACACCATAACTAAAGTTGTTATCGGTTGTTTTTGTGTTATCAGAGAACTGCGGGTCTATAGCGGAACCAGCTGAATTGGAGTTCAAATAAACAGGGGCTACATTAGGGACAATTTGCCATCTGTTCTTGTTTTTCAGTGCAGCAGTTGTTTTTTTCTCTTTCATTTTTAGGATTTCCTCTAGTTCGTTTTTGTTTTCCCCAACTGCTTTATCCTCATTTTTAGTGTCGGTTGCTGCTATTTTAGTATCGGGTATTTTTGCAACACTTTCTTTTTCGCTTTTTAAATCAAAAGATACGAAACTTGAATTGGCTTTTTGTAATTGCTTTTTTTCAACAACAATAGTCTCTGATTTTATGTTGAAATTAGGCGTAGTATCCGTTTTTATCGATGAATTATTTTTTGATTTATATACCGGAGTATTAGTTTTATTTTTCGCTTGTTCAGTAACGGTTTGAATTGTAGAGCTATTTTCTTTTTCATGATTTCTAATGGTTTTGGGGTTAGTTATGACAAGTTCTTGTTTGTTTTTGATTGGTAAGGCAATGTTTTTATTTTGTTTTCTGTTCGAAATTGAATCTTTGTTTTGGGATTCATTTTTTGGATCTAAAACAATGGTATTTTTAGTTTTTGTCGTAGAATTGAACATCATATTCAAGGTGTAAAACCCTAATAACAAGGCCGCAGCAATGCCTGATAATCGCAGCCAAAAAGGAATTGCCTTTCGTTTTTTTTCTTTTAATGCCGTTTCGATGTTCAGCCAAACCTGCGCATCAGGCACTGCTTCAAAATCTTTGAATTTTTCTTGAAACAAGCGGTCTATGTTTTTTTTATCGTTCATTTTACCAATGACTTTAGTTCAGTTTTAGTATACGCTTCAATCTTTTCTTTTAAAATGAGTCTTGCCCTTGATAGATTTGATTTTGTGGTTCCTGTCGTTATTTTTAGCATCTCAGCAATTTCTTTGTGGGAATACCCATCTAGGACATATAGGCTAAAAACGAGTCGGTATTGATCTGGTAACTCTTGGATGATTTTCATTAAATAGTCTAAGGGTACATTTTCATCATCAATTTCAACATCATCTTCGGGAATATTGTCATTAATCACCTCTAGATACCGAATCCCGTTGAGCTTTTGCAATGCATTATTGATCATTATTCTTTTGGCCCAACCTTCAAAGTGACCTTTGCCACTAAATTGATCTATTTTTCTAAAGATTATCAAAAAACCGTCTTGTAGATTGTCTTGAGCATCCGCATAATTACTGGAATACTTCAAGCAAACCCCATAAAACTTCTTGGAAAACAATTGGTACAACTGCTCCTGAGCTTTTGGCTTGTTCTTTTTACAATCCGTAATTATTTGTTCTAATGTCAAAGCGTTTTTTATTAGGGAACTACTTGTATTTCAACGTCTTCAAACAGGTTTTTGTCGTTTGCATCTTTTCCTTTATAAAATTTAAAAATATAGGAACCAGTAGCCGTTACCATAAAATTAAATGAAACTTCAGATACTGGTGGAACTTCCGTGCTACAAACTTGGTTGTCTTTTACCGCTGATTGAATTGCAATTGTTCTT
>JAGOJA010000037.1 GCA_017995345.1 Flavobacterium sp. | reverse complement strand
CCCTCAATTGTACGTTTCCAGTATGAATAGCCTGGCTCGTTTCACTTTTTCGACCTTGATAATTAAAGTTTATGTCTAAAAATTGGGTAATGTTTTTTTGCAAAAGCAATCTCCAAGTCAAGTTTTGACCGGTTTGTAATCCTTCCAGCATTTGAAACCCGACTGAAGAAAATTCATTTCCTTCAAACTTATTTTGGTAAAAAGAAACTTCTCCATTGAGGATGAATTTTTTATCGCCTGCATAAGAAAAGGCAGTTCCAAAACGATTTTGCAATAATGTTTCCGAAACCCCAATCTGATTTTCTTTCTTTTGTAATTCATAAAAGAGATCCCAGCTGGTGTTTTTAGAAAATAGATAACTGATTTTTGGCGCCAATTGATAGCCGCTGATGTCGTAGTTTTTCTCAGGAAAATTTTCAGATTCAATTGCTGTTTTTATCGTCTTGGCAAAAAAGCCAAACAGCCAACTTTTTTGATACAAATGATTGTACTGCAATTGATGGGAACTATTTGCAGCTTCTTGCGAACCTATTGATAATAAATTTTTTGTTTTATTTTCTAAATAGGAATAGGTAATCGAATGGTTTTGTTTCCCTCGATTATAAAACAAACTATTTCTTAAACTGGAATTCAATCCCAGCACATTTTCATTGGAACCGCTAAACGGATTTAATTCAAAATTTGCGCCATCACTTCTCGTTTTTCTATCGATGATAAAAGCGGTTTGATTATAAAAATACGAAAGTAATTTTTTAACTCCTTTTTCATTTTGCCATTGATTTGCGTTCAAAGTCACGGATTGAGAGAACTTATTTTGATGAGTTTTTATATAGATGCGATTAGGTAAAAACACTCTGATAAATTTTGCCTGATCAACAAACGGAGCAACTTCAAACTCCTGTAGCTCCTGAATTCCATTGTCATTATAATCATTCCAGGTATACACGCCCTGACCTACGGGAACTTCCAGATATGTAAATTCCTGTTGCGGAATGGTTCCGGAATTCGTTTCGTAAACCGTGGTGCTTTGAATCAATTGATTAAAAAAACGATCTGTGTAGACTACTCGGGAATTCAATGTGGGTTCTTTTTTTCTTGTCGCATCCACAAAATCCAAAATTCTGTAATTGGCATAAAGGGATAAATCACTTTTATTAGTTTGGAGCAATTTCGACTTAAATATAAAAGTCTGTGAGGAATTTACCCGCTGAATCAAGCCGCTTTGCAAGCTGTCATTGGCTCTTCTTAGGTATCCCAATTCTACAAAAACCTTAGTGGTGTCGCCACGTCCAGTAAATAAACCGTACTCTGTAAATTTTTGGCTTAAAGCCGAAAACTGATTGGTCGTTTTGTCTTTTTCCTGATTATCCTCTAAACGCAAGCTGGAACCTATCCAGTTTTTATCAAAATGAAACCGCATTTGCGATTGGTTTCTTAAAAATTTTGAGGATAAAGGAGTCGCATCGCTTTTTAGATAACTGCCTTGGTTTTGGAACGTCCAGTTTTTTATTCGAAACAATCCATTCAATACTTGTCTGCTGCCCGAAAAGCTTCCGGAGTAATCCAGTTTTTCAAACTGATACAATAATAACCCTTTATTGACAGATTTTGGTTTTGGATTTAATTCCAATTGTAATCCCGAAACCAATAGACTTTGATTTCCAATGGCTGCCGTTCCTATGTTCCAATCGCGATCAAATTCGATGTTGTATAAGCGCTCCACGGACTTGAAATCGTTCTGAATAAATTGATAATTGGCGAAAGCGTCCATTTGCCATTTTTTTGAAAAAACACGTTGTTTGGCATTTATTTTCCCAGCCAAACCTTTATTGTTCGTGTCATCAATGGTCGAAAATAAATTTTTATCATTGTTGCTGATGCCAATTTCAAAATCAACAGCTGTTTTTTCGGTGGGTTTGTATTTTCCTAAAAACGTTGCGACTTGAACCTTCGTTGGCGCAATCAGTTGAATTATTGGCTCGTAATTTCCTTGTGGAATCCCATTTATAGGAGCAATGTATTCATAAACACGGCTAATTGTTGCTGAATTTGTCAAGAGGTAATTCCCATTATTAGTTCCGACCAAAGTGAAACGAACATTGAATAATTCTTGAGCAGGATCATTTGAATATTCAAAAAATTCAATGGCATTGACAACCGTCTTTCGATACAGCACTTTGTTTTCGGAGTAGGTGTCAGAATAGGCGGATGGCGCTGTCATAAAACTTGGATTATCTCCGGCATTGACTAATATTTGGGCTTGTTCCTGTGAAAGGTTTTGTTGTAAGGGTTGGTTTTTTAAGTCATTTTCTGAATATAAGTAGCCTCCAAAACTCCATTTTTTGTTTTCATGAGTGGCTCCGGCATACGTTACAAAACGTGTGTAGTTGCGATCTGAGTATTGGTATTCTATGGCAATCCGCATTTCAGAAGTGATGGTAAAAAGTGGGGTAAATGCAATTTCTCCGGCATTGTAGTCTATCGTATAATCATTGTTCTCGCCTCGTTTTAGTAAAATTCCATTGATATAAACGCGCTCTGAGCCTGAAACAACCAAAACATACAATTCCCCGTTTTGTCCTTTTAATTTGTAAGGTCCTTGGTTGCCTTCTTGCCCTACAAAATTGCTTTTGGCATATTGTCCGCGAACTAATGCCGCTGATGCAAATACATTTGTTTTGTTTTCTTCGGTTCCAAAGTTGAAATTAGTAGCCAGTCCCTGTACTTTTTTATTGAAATTGAGGAATTGGGTTTTCTTGTTTTCTAGAAAAATATCACCTGCGCGAATATTCCATTTGTCGCTGAATAATTCCATGAAAACATTGTCAAACTGATCCAGTTTTTGAGAATAGCCACCATTCTGCAACGGAATATTGCTGTCTTGAATAGAGGCTCTCAAACTTACTTTTTCAGAAATTTTTCCTGTGATTTGTAAATCTAAATTGGAGTTTAAAACTGCGTTTTGATTGTTTCCTATCGTAAGGCCACGTGTAATGCTTCCGGAAGTGTTTAATCCGTCAAAAGGGACGTTTTTTCTTGTGTTTTTGTCTTCAATGGCATATAAATCACCTTGTCCAGCTTCATTGCTTACCACTTTGCTAGAATCGTAAATGCGGTATTCTTTGGTCAGCATTTCTGGAAATTTCAAGTAGTGTACGGTGAGTGAATCCGAATTAAAAGCGTTATTTTCCTTTAAAAACAATGTTCCTTTGACAAAATTTATTTTAAAGAAAGTGCTGTCGATGGTTTTGCCATTGGGGTCAAGCAGTTTGAAAAAACTGGAGTTAATACTTTCTTTTTCTATATAAATAGTGTCGCGGGAGGGAGCAATTTTTTTGGTTTTATACAGCGAATTGATTTCCTGTGCATGAAGCCCAGAAAAATAACTTATTACAATCCAAAAAAGTATTTTTTTCAACATAAATAGTATAACTCGAAAGTATCAAAAGTAGTATTTTATAATTTGATAATCTGAGAATGCGTCAATCAGAAAGTCAGGAGATTGTTAAATAAAAAGATTTTTAATTTAAGCGCTTGTTGCTGTGCTTTGGAACAACAAAAAAAGGGAGTCAAAATTAAATTTGATTCCCTTTTTTGACTATTTAGAAAAGCGTTTTTTAAACTTCTTTAGTGATTACTTGCATGGTTTCACGACTGACCTGTTTCAATAAAACCACTTTGTTTTTTTCGACAGTTTGAGCTGCTTTTTCATCAAAATGTCTAATGGTATATAAAGTGACATTTTCGTTAAATTCAACTTTGAATTTTTTTGATAAAACGGCATTCATGGCTTTAAAATTGTCAAATTTATCTTCCACACATACGGAGAAACTGATAGCCGAGTTCTGAATTAAATTTACTTTTATTTTATATTCGTGAAACAACGAGAAAATCTCACTGATGTTTTCTTCCATGATAAAAGAGAAATCTATGGAGGAAAGCGAAATCAAAAGTTGGTTTCTTTTGACAATGAAACAAGGTAAATATGGTTCTAAATCGGCTCCTTTAGAAACGCTTGTTCCTTTTAATAACGGGTTTATAAATGATTTCACATACAAAGGAATTTCCTTTTTCTGTAAGGGTTGTAAGGTTTTTGGATGAATAACTGTTGCGCCATAAAAAGCTAATTCAATGGCTTCCCGATACGAAATTTGGTTCAACAAACTTGCGTTTTCAAAATACCTTGGGTCGGCATTCATTACTCCTGGAACATCTTTCCAGATGGTTACGCTTTCGGCATTTAAACAATAAGCAAAAATTGCAGCGGTATAATCAGAGCCTTCACGACCTAAAGTAGTAGTGAAATTATTTTCATCAGAACCTAAGAAACCTTGAGTGATGTTTAGTGTTTTATGCTTTACATTTTTGGTAATATTTTTCTGTGTCAATTCCCAATCGACTTCAGCATCTCTATAATTAGCGTCAGTTTTTATAAAATTACGTACATCCAACCATTGCGTTTTTATTCCCATGAAATTCATGAAATGACTCAGGATAGTGGTCGAAATTAATTCTCCGTAGCTTACAATTTGGTCATAAACAAAGTTGTAATTTGGTGACTTATTGTGTGCCAAAAAATATTCTAAATCAGCAAATTGTGTATTTACAGCAGCGAAAACTTCATTTTTTTCGTCATCAAATAAATCCATCAAAATTTGATTGTGGTATTTTTTTACTTCTTGCACCGATGAATTTAATTCAGCCGATTTGTCGAAATAGTTTTTTATGACTAGTTCCAAAGCATTCGTGGTTTTTCCCATTGCAGAAACCACCAGCAATACATCTTCATAGCCTACTTTTTGCAAAACGTCATATACGTTTTTAATCCCTGCGGCGTCTTTTACAGAAGCGCCTCCAAATTTGAATATTCTCATATTTTTAAACAAAAAATGTTTTGTATTTTATTATTTCAATTTATTTTCCACAAAATTAGTGATACCCAATTCATCCATTTGCACTACATGCCAATCACGAAGGATTTTGGCTCCGGATTTTTCGTAAAATTCAATTGCTGGAGTATTCCAGTTGAGTACATTCCATTCCACTCTTCGAACCTGATCTTTTTTACCCTGTTTTAAAATTTCAGAATATAAGGCATATCCAAGTCCAGTTCCGCGCATGTTCTCTTTCACCACTAAATCTTCTAGATGAATTGTCTTTCCTTTCCATGTAGAAAAACGGTAATACCATAATGCAATACCCACGATTTGCATGGCTTGTTTGCTATCGCTAGAACCATCTTTTATCTCTGCAACAAAAACATGAAACAAAGGAACAGGACCAAAACCATCACGAATTAAATCGGCAACGGTTACAAGAACTGCATCTGGTTCGTTTTCAAACGCTGCTAATTCTTGGATGAGACCCAAAACAGCACTCATGTCATCGGGAGTGGCTTTTCTAATATTCATGATTTTTTATTTTTATGCTCTAAAAACTCGATAAAACGGTATTTACACCTGTAAAATCGGGGGATTTAAGAAGCAAATATACAATACTGACAAACTAACTAAATATTATTCAAATCATTTTCACAAAAAAAACGATATTTGTGACTTCAAAACAACTACAACGATTTCTTAATGGAACAACGCAACAAAACACTAGGAGAATTTATCATTGAAAACCAAAATGCTTTTCAATATTCATCAGGCGAATTATCTCGAATCATTAACTCTATCCGATTGGCAGCCAAGGTGGTCAATTATAAAGTAAACAAAGCGGGACTTGTAGATATTGTAGGTGCTGCTGGCGAACAAAATATACAAGGAGAAGATCAGCAAAAACTCGATGTATATGCAAATGAAGTTTTTATACAAACGTTAATCAATCGTGAAATTGTATGCGGAATTGCTTCTGAGGAAAACGATGAATTTATTACCGTGGAAGGAAGTGACAAAAGCCACAACAATAAATATGTGGTTTTAATGGATCCTCTTGACGGATCCTCTAATATTGATGTAAACGTTTCGGTAGGAACAATATTTTCGGTTTATAGACGAATCACACCAATAGGAACTCCAGTTACAATGGAAGATTTTTTGCAACCGGGAATCAATCAAGTTGCTGCGGGCTATGTGATATACGGCACCTCGACCATGTTAGTATATACGACAGGACATGGCGTAAATGGATTTACATTAAATCCAGCAATTGGAACCTTTTATTTGTCACATCCCAACATGCAGTTTTCTAAAGACGGAAATATTTACTCTATCAATGAGGGGAACTATATTCATTTTCCACAAGGTGTCAAAGATTATATTAAATACTGTCAGTCCGAAGAAGAAGACAGACCTTACACGTCACGTTATATAGGAAGTTTAGTTTCGGATATTCATAGAAATATGATTAAAGGGGGGATTTACATTTACCCAACAAGTTCTAAAGCACCAAAAGGGAAATTACGTTTGTTATACGAATGTAATCCTATGGCATTTATTGTAGAACAAGCTGGAGGTAAGGCCTCAGATGGTTCTGGTAGTATTATGGAAATTATACCTACTGAATTGCATGAGCGGGTACCTTTTTTCTGTGGGAGCTACAATATGGTAGAAAAAGCGGAAGAATTTATGCATAAAGCAAAATTAAGCAAATACTAAAAACAAAAAAGCTTCCGCCATGGCGGAAGCTTTTTATGTATGCTTTAGGATTACCTGTTCATATTTTGCATTTCAAAACTGAAAGTCTCTAAATCAACTTTTTGATCTACTAACTTAAGTGCTTTGTCTACAATGTATTCTACGTTTTCAGCTTTAAAGCCTAAACCTATACCAATTTTTCTAAGTAATAATATTTGTTTGTCACCTAAATGGTGATCAACATGAACCATACGCGCTAAATCATACAAACGCTCGATTCTTTGTTCATGTAAATAAGGCGGATTGATAGGGTATTTTAAAGGATTCTCTAAAATTTCTTCATATTCTGCTGGAGAAATTTCTAATCGTATCGCTAGTTTGTCTAAAAACGCTTTTTCTTCTGGAGAAAACCTCTCATCAGTAAGTGCAACACGGACAATAGCTGAAAAATGACTTTTGTTTCTTTGCTTAAATTCGCTATCAAATAAATCTGAAAATGACATAATTATTGGTTTTATATGTTACAAAGATAAATCTATTTTTAAATTATTGATTTTAATTTTTTTATATTTTTCCTTTTAGTAAGATCTGTTTTGAAATCTATTTATTTAATTATTCAAATGAGCCATTTTCAAAATAAATCGTAAGTTTACAACCCCTTTATCAACTTAATAAATTACTGATGTCAGAATTTTGGATTTATTTTCAAATAGGATTGAAACACGTTTTGGATATTCACGCATACGACCATGTTTTGTTTTTAATTGCGCTAGCAATTCCTTTCTCTTTCAGTGATTGGAAACGAATTGTGCTTTTGGTTACCCTTTTTACCATTGGTCACACCATGGCATTAATGCTCTCCGTTTTTGATATAATTGTCATAAAAGTGAATGTTGTCGAGTTGTTAATCCCAATAACAATTCTAATAACGGCTTTCTTCAATCTTTTTACGGCGGGAAAATCAAATAAGAAAGAAAGTATCAATATAGTGTTTTTTATCACACTTTTCTTTGGAATAATTCATGGATTAGGATTTTCAAATTATTTTAAATCGATTCTTGGCGGCGATGCTACCTCTAAAATAGTCCCATTGTTAGAATTTGCGTTGGGAATAGAAGCAGCCCAAATTCTTGTGGTTTTTGTAGTTTTGATTCTGTCGTATATAGTCCAAACCGTTTTTAGATTTTCAAAACGCGATTGGACATTGGTAATGTCGGCATTTGTAATAGGAGTGGTTATACCCATGATTGTGGAAAGTGAAATTTGGTTAAGATAAAATGAATGAAAAAAAATTAAATAAATACGATAAAGCGTATCTTAGAATTGCCAAAGAATGGAGCTTACTTTCGTATTGTAAACGCAAACAAGTTGGTGCAATTATTGTGCGTGATCGTATGATAATCTCTGATGGATATAACGGGACGCCCTCTGGTTTTGAAAATTGCTGTGAAGATGCAGATGGATTAACACGTTGGGATGTTTTACATGCTGAAGCAAATGCTATTCTGAAAGTGGCGCGGTCTACGCAATCCTGCGAAGGCGCAACCTTATATATTACGCTTTCTCCTTGCAAGGAATGCAGTAAATTGATTCATCAGTCTGGTATAAAAAGGGTGGTGTATCATAATGGATATCGGGATGATTCAGGAATTCAGTTTCTGATAAAAGCCGGAATAGAGGTGGAACATATTTCAATTCTAGAAGAATAAATGAACTTTAATACTAAATATTTACCCATTCTTATTTTTTCAACACTCGCTCTGGGTGTGGTCTTGGGTGGAATGTTGAATTTTCCTAACACAGCGGATTATCATGTCAAAAACAATTCGAAAAGTAAGCTGAATAAACTCATCGATTTTATTGATAATGAATATGTAGATGATGTGAACACAGACTCTATTGTAGATCTTACGGTTGATAATATTTTGGCGCGGCTCGATCCACATTCCGTATATATTCCGGCTAGTGACCACCAGGAAGTGATGGAAAGCATGAAGGGAAACTTCGTAGGAATAGGAGTGAATTTTTATATGTACAAAGATTCGGTTGCGGTAATCAAACCAGTAGAGAACGGCCCTTCGGCAAAAGCGGGAATAAAATCCGGAGACCGTATCTTGTATGCCGATAAAACAAAATTATACGGACGCAAATTGCCGACTGACAGTTTGTTTTCTAAATTAAAAGGAACTGTGGGCTCCGATATTGAATTGACGATTTACAGAAAATCCGATCGTAAAAAATTAAAAGTAAAGATAAAACGAGATGTTATTCCTTTGAAAAGCGTTGATGTGGCACTGCTTTTAGAAAATGCTACTGGATATATAAAAATAAATAGATTTGCCGAAACTACCTATAATGAGTTTATGGCAGGTTTGTCTAAACTCAAACAACAGGGAGCAAAATCACTCATTATTGATGTTCGCGATAACGGTGGTGGTTATATGGAAGAGGCGATTGCCATTACCGATGAATTATTGCCGGATAAACAACTGATCGTTTTCACCAAAAACAAGAACGGAAATATTAATAAAACGTTTGCAACTTCAGCCGGTAATTTTGAAAAAGGGAATGTTTTTGTTTTGATTAATGAGAACAGTGCATCAGCTAGTGAAATTCTTGCGGGTGCCATTCAAGATAATGACCGGGGAACCATTATAGGGCGCCGTTCTTTTGGAAAAGGATTAGTGCAACAAGAAATGGATTTTACAGATGGTTCATCCGTTAGATTGACTATAGCGCGTTATTATACTCCAACAGGTCGTTCCATTCAAAAACCATATTCGAAAGGAAAAGAAGCCTATTTCAAAGAATCAGAAGCGCGTTTTGGGAATGGGGAATTGTATGAAAAAGACAGTATAAAAGTTTCGGATACCATAAAATTTAAAACTAAAAAAGGTAAAATTGTATATGGTGGAGGTGGGATTGTTCCAGATGTTTTTGTCCCGCTTGAAGTGGAGCATGGAAATGAAAGCACCGCCTATTTATTACAATCCGGAATTGTAGGTAATTTTGTTTTTGAGCAATTGGACAAAAATCGAAGTGCTTTTAAAGGATTAACTTTTGAACAATTTAAAGTTAAAATGGAAGGGACCGAAGTGTATTTCAATGCGTTTCAAAAGTTTATTTTTGGAAACGGTTTGGATTTGAATTTTGGAAAAAGTAAAGCTTTGGTAAAACGATACCTTTCGGCTGAATTTGCCCGACAATTGTATGGCGAAAGTAGTTATTATGAAATTGTCTTGAAAGAAGATGCGATGATTAAAGCAATTTTAAAATAGAAGGTGTAGGAATTGGGTTTGTTTTGTGCAACTGAAAATTTTAATGTAAAAACGATGAAGAGACTATTTTTGTTGCTGTTATTAACTTCTTTTTATGGGATTGCGCAACAGCAATACGTCATAGAAAAAGATATTCATTATTATTCTGATTCACTTGATAAAAAAGATATATATAGAGATTCTCAATGTACTCTGGATATTTATTACCCTAAAAACGCTAACAATTTTGCGACAGTTGTTTGGTTTCACGGAGGAGGACTTACAAGTGGGAACAAAGAAATCCCAACGGCATTGTTAGAAAAAGGTTTTGCTGTTATTGGAGTTGGTTATCGATTTTCCCCAAAAGTAAAAGCACCAGTTTATATTGAGGATGCAGCTGCAGCTATTGCATGGGCTTTTCAACATATTGGTAAGTATGGAGGAAATACTGATTTAATTTTTTTATCAGGTCATTCAGCTGGGGGATATCTGACAATGATGGTTGGACTTGATAAAAAATACTTAAGTAAATACAGCATCGATGCCAATAAAATTGCTGGAAACATTCCTTTTAGTGGACATACTATTACTCATTTTACCGTTCGTAAAGAAAAAGGGATGAATGATATTCAGCCTTTAATAGATGAATATGCTCCACTTTTTTTTGCACGTCCAGATGCGTCTCCTTTGGTTCTTATTACTGGTGATCCTGAACTGGAGTTGTTGGGGCGTTACGAAGAGAATGCTTATATGTGGCGTATGATGAAACTTGCAGGCCATAAACGAACTACTTTATATAAGCTCGAAGGTTTTAATCATGGTTCGATGGCTGAGCCAGCTTATCCTTTATTGATAAAGGAAGTAAATGCCATTACAAAAGAAATTTTGAAAAGAAAATAAATAACTTCGGCTAATCGTTATTTCATCCAAGATATTTTAGAGGAGAGAAGTATTTCTTGTGAGCCTTTATTGGTCACAGAAATAGTTTAAAACTATGCACTTTAGTGCATTTCCTTTCAGGTTCTAAAAAATTTTACCGCAGATTCGCAGATTTTTTTTTGAGGTTATAATAAATCTGTGAATCTGTGGTTGATTTTTATTATTATAAGCGTGCAGACTTTCAGTCTGCTAAACCAAAACTATGGGCTTTCAGCCCATGGTGGTTTATTTGTCTATAACTCAATCTTTTTTGTGTGAATGCGTTCTTTTTCAATCAATTCTGTTGCAGTCATTACTATAAAAAGACAACTTCATTTGAGTGGGTTGGAGGAGAGTAAGTAATGTTTATTTCGGCAATTGATTTTCCAAAACATCTTAAAAAATGAGTAATAAGGATATTACCTTTTTCAAAATACTGAAATTACTTTAGGAGTTGTTTTCCCTAAGGAATGCCGTAAGCGTTTGAATAGTGCTTCTTGAAGAGAAGATGCGTTTTGAAGGGTAAAAACATCGATTTTATTATCAGCAACAAAAGTTTTGTTCTTTGCCAGACCCAAACAAGAGAACTTGATGTTCCTGAAAACCCCAGCGCCAATAATCAAAACATCAATCAGGATTATAGGTTATCATTCGAATTCTCTTCTATTTTTTTAGACATTCTAAAAATGAGAAGAATTAACACCGCACAAAAAGAAGCTATAATTCCAATAAAAGCAACTACGCTATCTCCTTGAAATGGATTTTTAAAGTCGAGTAAAGTAATGTTAAACAAAATTAGAGCCAACGCTAAGAATACCAGTATATTAGTAAAGATTTTCATAAATGTTTTTGTTTTTTTAATATAAAAAATATTTTTAAAGTAGTTTTATAAAAATCAAATTGTTTTTATAAAGTCTTAGGGAGTAAATTTATGAAAATTTAATTTAGAGAAATAAACCTTTAACATTCGCAGCGAATAATTTAACAGCAATAGCAAGAAGAACGACTCCAAAAGTCTTTCTGATGACACCAAGTCCATTCTCGCCTAACATTTTTTCAATTTTAGAAGAGGATTTCAATACGATATACACCAAAATAATATTCAGGATTATGGCAATTACAATATTTATAGTGTGAAACTGAGAGCGCAAAGAAAGTAAAGTTGTCATGGTACCTGCTCCAGCAATCAAAGGAAACGCTAAGGGAACAATTGAGGCTGAACTCGCCTCTTCATCGCGATAGATCCTGATTCCTAAAATCATTTCTAACGCTAAAAAGAACAAAACGAACGAACCCGCTACGGCAAAAGAATTTACGTCGATGCCAATTAATTTTAAAAGTTCTTCCCCTGCAAAAAGGAAAACAATCATTATGATACCAGCAACAATAGATGCTTTTTCAGACTCGATGTGTCCGTGTTTCGCTCTTAAATCAATAATAATCGGTATAGATCCCACAATGTCAATTACGGCCAAAAGCACCATTCCAACGGTGATTATCTCTCTAATGTCTAATTCCATATTTCGAATACTTAATTTACTGCAAAAGTATTGAATTTAGTTTGGTTATGGGCTAAGTTAATTTTAATTTATCAGGTCGTTCTCTTCTTTTGTTTTAAGGGTATTTGTTTCTTTTTAAATTTCCTTAAAAAAACGTAACTTATTGACAATCAATTATTAAATTTGTATTTAATCTAAAATGTACGGTCATGAAAAAGATGCGTTGGGTTTTAAGTATGGTTTTGTTATTGGTTTTTAATCAAGTATCGGAAGCACAAATTTTAAAAAAATTACAAAAAAAAGTTCAAGATAAATTTGAACAGAAAGCTAGTAATAAAGTGGAAGGAGAAGTGGATCGGTCTATAGATAACGCTTTGGATACAAATGTGATGGGAATGATACACGGGAAAAATAAAGTAGATGTATCCTTGGTTCCTGATTCCTATCCGTTCAGTTGGAAATATGCTATGGAAATTCAGAGTGATAGCGAAAAATCCATGACTGTGGATTATTTTTTAGAACCCAATGCGGAATATTTTGGTTTCAAAATGAGCGAGCCTGGCGACTTGTTTATGGTAATTGACAGCAAAAATAAGTTTATGATTACCGCTTTTAATAAAGAAAAAGAAAAGATAGCTATGGCTGCTAAAATGCCTGATTATTCCGAAATGACAGCAAAGGAGAATGAAACTGACGGATTTTCATACAAGTCGCTTCCCGATAAAATAATTATGGGCTATAACTGCAAGGGAATTGAAGCCACAAATGAGGATTTTGTTATGGTGTTTTATTTTACAAATGAGGCCAAGGTGAGTTTTTCGGATATGTTTAGATCCCAGCAAAAACAAAAGACGCCCAATGCGTTGAAAAATTATTTCAAGCCAGGAGACAAGCCTTTGATGATGACAATGAATATGAAAGACTTAAAGAATAAGGGGAAAAACACTTCGATGAGGTGCGTTAGTTTAGAGAAAAACACACACGTGTTTGCAAAATCAGACTATAAATTCATGTAAATTATTTTTTGATTTTATTCTGATTTGTTTTTGAATTTATAATATACTGTCATGCGTTTCTAAATTTCTTTGAATATCTTTGCAGAATGTTTCAACTAGGAAAAACCATCGTCTCAGAGGACTTACTCGAAAAAGATTTTGTTTGCAACTTGACTGCTTGTAAAGGGGCTTGTTGTGTAGACGGCGACGCCGGAGCGCCATTAAGTTTTGAGGAAACTCAAATCTTGGAATCTATTTATCCAAAAGTCAAACCATTTTTACGCAAACAAGGAATTGCTGCTATTGAAGCGCAAGGAACTTGGATAAAAGGAATCGATGGCGATCTTGAAACACCCTTAATCGACAATAAAGATTGTGCGTATGTTATTTTTGACGGTCAAACAGCTTTGTGTGGTATCGAACAAGCATATAATCAAGGGATAATTGACTGGAAAAAACCAGTTTCTTGTCATTTATATCCAGTTCGGGTAAAAGATTTTACTGAATTTGCTGCAGTTAATTATGACAAATGGGATATTTGTGATCCAGCCTGTTCTTTAGGGCAGGAGCTTGAGGTTCCGGTTTACAAGTTTGTCAAAGAAGCTTTAATTCGAAAGTTTGGTGAAGACTGGTATTTAGAATTAGAGCAGGTAGCAGAAGACTTAAAAAACCAAAAATAGAATTATTTTTTAGTTTTTTTTCTGATTATATAAATCCTATATTTTACGGTGCTTTAGCCACATTGTGTTTATTCAAATATTTGAAAATCAATATTTTGTAAAACAACTTTAAATAATAGATATTTCTATCCTTTGTTCAAAACTAGGGCTGATTGTGGATAAGTTTGACTTTTAATTCTTGCAATATTTTACAATCTTTGTAAACTGCAAAACGCAAAAAAATCGTTTAAAGACAAAAAAATAAGCTATCATAATGACACAAGTTGAGCCAATTTTACAAGAAAATAAAAATCGTTTCGTGATTTTTCCTATCAAACACCATGATATTTGGGAGTTTTATAAATCAATGGAAGCTAGTTTCTGGACAGCTGAAGAAATCGATTTGTCACAAGATTTAAATGACTGGAATAACAAGTTGAATGAAGATGAAAGATACTTCATTAAACATATTCTTGCTTTTTTCGCTGCTTCAGACGGAATTGTAAATGAAAATTTGGCTGAGAATTTTGTAAATGAAGTGCAATATGCAGAAGCGAAATTCTTTTATGGGTTTCAAATCATGATGGAAAACATTCATAGCGAAACGTACTCTTTATTGATTGATACTTATGTAAAAGATGAGGTTGAGAAAGATGATTTGTTCAATGCTTTAGAAGTTTTTCCAGCCATTAAGAAAAAAGCAGATTGGGCTTTGAAATGGATTGAATCCGATTCTTTTGCAGAACGATTGATCGCTTTTGCTGCGGTCGAAGGAATTTTCTTCTCGGGAGCATTTTGTTCCATCTTCTGGTTGAAAAAGCGTGGGTTAATGCCTGGATTGACCTTTTCTAACGAATTAATTTCTCGTGACGAAGGCGTTCACTGTGATTTTGCCGTGCATTTACACAACCACCACTTGGTGAATAAAGTGCCAAAAGAAAGAATCAGAAGCATTATTGTTGATGCTTTGAATATTGAACGAGAATTTATTACAGAATCACTTCCGGTAAGTTTGATAGGGATGAATGCGGTGTTAATGACACAGTATTTAGAATTTGTTGCCGATAGATTATTGGTCGAATTAGGGTGCGAAAGAGAATACAACACTACAAATCCTTTTGATTTTATGGATATGATTTCTTTGCAAGGAAAAACAAACTTCTTTGAAAAGAAAGTGGCCGAATATCAAAAAGCAGGGGTGATGAATACAGATGAAGATGCTCAAAAAATATCTTTTGACGCAGATTTTTAATGTTTTCAAACCATTAAGGAATAAAGGTTTCTAAATATCTTAATGACATAAAAAATATTTTGAAGTCTTAAATTCGTACTAAATCTCTTCTTGCTACTGTGGCACTAGCCCAGATAGCATTGGAAATCCTTGATCTTTTTTTGAAAAAAGACAAAAAGAGTACCTCACCTTACTTTTATTTACATAGGATTTCAGTGAATTTCATATGAAACGGGTTGCTGGACACGAACGCAGCAAACTGACGAAGTAAAAAGCTCCAAAAAAAATGAGGAATTGATTCACTAAAAGAGATTGGTTAGCTCCTCGCAAATACAAACAACCAAAGACACCAAAGGGATTTGATGTTTTAAAAAACAAAGAAAAATTATGTATGTAATTAAAAGAGATGGGCGCAAAGAGCCGGTAATGTTCGACAAAATCACCGATAGAATTAAAAAACTATGTTATGGTTTAAACGATATGGTTGATGCTGTGAAAGTGGCCATGCGAGTAATTGAAGGGCTTTACGATGGTGTTTCGACCTCTGAGTTGGATAATCTTGCTGCCGAAACCGCTGCGTCAATGACTATTGCACATCCGGATTATGCTCAATTAGCAGCCCGTATTGCAATCTCAAATTTACATTCGAATACTAAAAAATCATTTTCGGACACGATGAATGATATGTTCAATTATGTAAACCCTAGAAATGGTCAATATGCGCCGTTACTTTCAGAGGAAGTACATAAAGTGATTATGGATAACGCAGCGGTTTTAGACTCGCATATTATATACAATAGAGATTTCAACTACGATTATTTTGGTTTTAAAACCTTAGAAAGATCGTATTTGTTAAAAATAAACGGCAAAATAGTAGAGCGTCCGCAACACATGTTGATGCGTGTATCGGTTGGAATTCACTTAGATGATTTGACATCAGTAATTGAAACGTACGACTTAATGTCGAAAAAATTCTTTACGCATGCCACGCCAACATTATTTAATGCCGGAACGCCAAAACCTCAAATGTCTTCTTGTTTCCTTTTGGCAATGCAAGACGACAGTATTGACGGAATTTATGACACCTTGAAACAAACGGCTAAAATTTCGCAATCAGCAGGTGGAATTGGACTTTCGATTCATAACGTTAGAGCTACAGGTTCCTACATTCGCGGTACAAACGGAACGTCAAACGGGATTGTACCCATGTTGCGTGTTTTTAATGATACGGCGCGTTATGTAGATCAAGGTGGTGGAAAACGTAAAGGTAGTTTTGCGATTTACATTGAAACTTGGCATGCTGATATTTTTGAATTTTTGGATTTAAAAAAGAATACTGGAAAAGAAGAAATGCGTGCAAGAGATTTGTTTTTTGCGATGTGGACTTCGGATTTGTTCATGAAGAGAGTGCAAGAAGACAGTTATTGGACGTTGATGTGTCCTAATGAATGTCCCGGATTGTATGACGTTTATGGTGATGATTTCGAAAAAATGTACACGGATTACGAAAAAGCAGGTAAAGGTAGAAAAACCATCAAAGCACATGAATTATGGGAGAAAATTCTAGAATCGCAAATCGAAACCGGAACTCCATATATGTTGTATAAAGATGCAGCCAACAGAAAATCAAACCAAAAAAATCTAGGTACGATTCGTTCTTCGAATTTGTGTACGGAGATTATGGAATACACTTCTAAAGACGAAATTGCTGTTTGTAATCTAGCTTCACTTTCCTTACCAATGTTTGTGGAAGATAAAAAATTCAATCACGAAATGTTGTATACTGTTACCAAACGTGTAACCAGAAACTTGAATAAAGTCATTGATAGAAATTATTATCCGGTACAAGAAGCTGAAAATTCAAATATGCGTCACAGACCAGTTGGTCTTGGAGTACAAGGATTAGCCGATGCTTTTATTATGTTGCGTTTGCCGTTTACAAGTGACCAAGCGAAGAAATTGAACCAAGAAATTTTTGAAACGTTATATTTTGCGGCTGTAACTGCATCGATGGAAATGGCCAAAGAAGAAGGTCCGTATTCCACTTTTGAAGGATCGCCGATGTCTCAAGGGGAATTCCAATTCAATATGTGGGGGATGAAAGACGAGGAGTTATCAGGCCGTTGGGACTGGGCTTCGTTACGAAAAGAAGTAATGGAACACGGAGTGCGAAACTCATTATTAGTGGCGCCAATGCCAACTGCTTCGACTTCTCAAATTTTAGGAAACAACGAAGCATTTGAACCTTATACGTCTAATATTTATACCAGAAGAGTACTTTCGGGTGAGTTTATTGTGGTGAACAAACATTTGTTGCATGATTTAGTGGAACGCGGTTTGTGGACCGAAACCTTGAAGCAAGAATTAATGCGAAATAACGGTTCGGTTCAAGCATTGGATATTCCACAAGACTTGAAAGAATTGTACAAAACTGTTTGGGAAATGTCTATGAAGGACATCATCGACATGTCGCGTCAGCGCGGTTATTTTGTTGATCAATCCCAATCGTTGAACTTGTTTATGCAAAATGCCAATTATTCTAAATTAACATCGATGCATTTCTACGCTTGGCAATCCGGATTGAAAACAGGGATGTATTATTTAAGAACAAAAGCGGCTGTTGATGCCATTAAATTTACATTGAACAACGACAAGAAAGCACAGCCAATCGAAATTAAAGCACAGCCAATCGCTGTTCCTAAAGTTGCAGCAGCAGTAGAAATGACTGCTGATGAGTACAGAGCAATGATAGAATTGTCCAGGAATGCTGACCCAGACGAATGTGAAATGTGTGGGTCTTAAGCCATTGCAGGAACGAAGCAACTTATTATCAACCCTTTTTGTTGGCGTCAACAAAAAGGGTTTAATACCAAAAGCAGCTATTGTAATGACAGCTGTTTTTTTTTGGAGCTATTTCCCGCTTTCCGTTGCAATCTTTTTATTCGCCGAAAAAACGGCGAATAAAAAGGATTTTCACTTTAATCGGGGCTAAAACATCAAGTGCTAATAGACTGAACTTGTAAATAATTCACTATATTTGAGATGATTCTCACTACAAACAATTTATATATTAAGCTCTATGGAAAATAAAAAATTTACTGTTACAGATGATTTATTAGCTTCCAAAAGCCAGCGTCTTCTGAACTTCCTTATCGATGTATTTATTATTTATATCATCGAAATTACTATTGGTACTACTATAGTTTTAATTGGCGATTTGACTCATAGTAATACGGCATCAAATTGGGTTACCTCATTAAGCCTGATTGAAGGTTTCTTTTTTGGTCTTATTATCTTGTTTTTTTATTATGGACTTACTGAAATGTATTTTGCTAGAACCTTTGGAAAGTATTTTACGAACACACTAGTGGTAAAGCACGATGGTTCAAAACCCAATATGAAAAGCGTCATTATCCGTACCTTATCGCGATTAATTCCTTTGGAACCTTTTTCTTTTTTAACCGCTGTGCGAGGATGGCATGATACACTATCCGTTACGTACGTGGTAAAAAAACAGGATTTTTCAGCAAAAAAGAAATTGTTTCCACAAGAATAAGGAAATTAGAAAAGATACAAAATGGCAGTTTATTTTTAGACTGCTTTTTTGTGTTTAAACACAAGCTTTTCTTTATATTCGCTTCTTCTAAATACTGAAGACATAATGATGAACTGGGAACAACTTTTATCACTAAAACGACAAGGCGACAAAGGCAAAAGATTACGTGTAGAACAAGACGACACCCGTTTGGGTTTTGAGGTTGATTATGACCGTATCATCTTCTCTGCCGCTTTCAGAAGTTTACAGGATAAAACCCAAGTTATTCCGTTGTCTAAAACTGATTTTGTGCACACCAGATTGACGCACAGTTTAGAGGTTTCGGTTGTGGGTAGGTCTTTGGGTCGATTAGTGGGCAAGAAGATTATCGAAAAATATCCGCATTTAAAAGAAGTTCATGGGTATCACATGAATGATTTTGGTGCAATTGTGGCTGCTGCTTCCTTAGCGCATGATATTGGGAATCCCCCTTTTGGACATTCCGGCGAGAAAGCGATAGGAGAATATTTTTCTATTGGGAAAGGACAGCAATACAAAGATCAGCTTACCGCAAAAGAATGGCAGGATTTAATTGATTTTGAAGGAAATGCCAATGGATTTTCGGTACTGACGGCTAGTCGTCCCGGAATTGACGGAGGACTTCGAATTTCGTATGCTACTTTGGGCGCTTTTATGAAATACCCAAAAGAAAGTTTACCTAAAAAACCAACCGCAGCTATTGCAGATAAAAAATACGGTTTCTTTCAAACGGATAAAGCTTTCTTTCAAGATGTGGCTTCTGATATGGGCATGATTCCAAATAAATCAGGAAACGATATTGGTTTCGAAAGACATCCTTTAGCATATTTAGTTGAAGCTGCAGATGATATCTGTTACACGATTATTGATTTTGAAGACGGAATAAACTTAGGATTAGTTTCTGAGGATTTTGCTTTGGAGTATTTAATAAAATTGGTAAAAGACAGCATTGATACCTCAAAATATAAGACTTTAGAAACCAAAGAAGACCGCATTAGTTATTTGCGCGCTTTGGCAATCGGGAGTTTAATCAATGATGCAGTCAAAGTTTTTGTTGAAAATGAAGGAGCTATTTTGAACGGTAAGTTTCCGTATTCTTTGATGGATATGAGTAAATACAAAGTTCAAATGGATGATATTATTAAGATTAGTGTCAATAATATTTATCAAAGTAGGGAAGTGATTGAGAAAGAGATTGTAGGTTACCAGATTATCCAAACGCTTTTAGATAAATTTATAACCGCTTACAACAATAAATTTAATGACAATGCTTCTAATTACGACATGTTGATATTGAAATTGTTACCAGAGAAGCATCATCTTGAAAAGGATAATCTATACCAAAGATTACTCCATATTTGTCATTTTATCTCTATGCTTACTGACGGCAATGCACTGCTATTTTATAAAACGATAACTGCTGTAAAAAATTAAAACTTAGGAAATTAAATAATGACCTAAATGTTAATTTGTTTGATACCCTTTCATCTTTGAAAATAATAGTTTGATTTTGAAGTCAAATCAAACACTTCAACTATTCCCATTACATGTATAAGTCGAGATTTATTTGAGCGCATGAGCAGTTGAAACAGATTTTAACTGCGCTCACCTGACAAAATCATATCAAATTTATAGAAGAGAAATTTTTGGGTCTTTTTTATTAAAAAACATATTGTAGCCCAACACCTATGGCTTGCCTTAGTTGAGTTTTTGGCCCCTCAGTCACCTGTATTCCTGCAACTTCTCTTTTTGATTTAATATCATCATCATAAATTATATGAGCTCCTATATTGGCTTTAACGTATTGATTTACAACAAGCTCTACTTGTATGTCGCAATTTACATCTATATTTCCAAAACGATTTATATAATCAGAATATAAGCTTAGGCGATTTTCTAAAATAATGTTTTTGAAAACTTCTTTCTTGTATTTATTTGTGATTAAAAAGCCAAGTTCCATTTTTGATTTTTCTCCATGCGTAAGTAAATTTCCGTCTAGATCATAGGTAGCTTTCTCAACACCAAAAGCTCCTTGGTCTGCTAGTTTTTGGTCTAAAACAAAAGTTGTTTTAAAAGTAAATGGAGAGATATAAAATATTCTTTTCTTTTCATTGTTAATATTTTCCGCGCCTACTCCCATAAAAATATAAGCGGGTGCAAAGGGTTTTGAAATTGCTTTGCTCGTATTTGGATAGGCATAACCGTTCATGAATTGAGTGTTGAAATTAAATTTTGCAGAATGATACCAATTTGTAAGAGAATCTTTTCTATAACCAAAAGTCGAGTTGAATTGAAGCGCATCATCGGTTTTTTTCAAGTCCTTTCCGTCTTGTTTATTCATGCCGTATCTGAAAATCAGCTCATTAGACCACTTATAATTAATTTGGGTATAATCTCTTATAAATTTCCCTTTTAATAATCCTGAAATTGAGCTTGTTCCCCCAGCATTCCAATTGACAAAAGCTACTTCAGAAATATCAAAACCTACAGTGTTTTTTTTGCTCCAATAAGATAAAGGAAGATAATGGGTTTTGGTTTGTATTTTTAGCGGCACAAATAATGATTTTCCGGCAGTTGTTAGTGTTGTTACTGGTGCAAATCCATCAGAAAGAGTGGTGTTCGTTGCAACTTGGGAAAAACTGTTGAGAGAAATTGAGAGGGCAAACAGCAATAATGTGAGGGTTAAAAATTTCATTTTTGGTTATTTATATTTAAGACGGCAAAATAATTATTTTAATAACTTGAAAAAAGTATTTCAAGACTTTTAACGTCAATTTTACAATATTGTTGTAATTCAGTTATAGTTCCATGTTCAATAAACTCATCAGGAATGCCTAAAATCGTGATTTTTGAAGTGTATTTATTTTCTGAAGCAAACTCAAGAATTGCACTTCCAAAACCGCCTTTTACGGCACCGTCTTCTATAGTAATTATGTTTTTAAATTCTTTGAAAATTTGATGCAACATCGAAACGTCCAAAGGTTTACAGAATGAAAAATCGTAATGTGCAATTGTCTCAGGATGCTGTATTTTGGCTATAGCCAAAGTGACATTGTTACCAATAGTTCCATTGGATAAAACGGCTACTATGGAGCCTTCTTTAAGACAAACACTTTTACCAATTAGTATTTCTTCATATTTCCCAAGATATTGTGCTTTCCAATTGGCAATAACACCGCGTCCTCTAGGATACCGAATAGCAATAGGGTTTTTTAATCCCAATTGAGCTGTGTAAAGTATGTTTTGTAATGCTATTTCGTTCATGGGCGCATGCACAATCATATTAGGAATGCAACGCAAATAAGCCAAATCAAAAACACCGTGATGCGTTGCGCCGTCTTCTCCCACTAAACCAGCTCTGTCCAAACAAAAAATGACGGGGAGGTTTTGTAAAGCCACATCATGAATCACTTGATCGTAACCTCTTTGTAAAAAAGTGGAGTAAATATTGCAAAAAACGATCATACCTTGAGTTGCCATTCCGGCAGCTAAAGTCACCGCGTGTTGTTCAGCAATTCCCACATCAAAAGCGCGTTTTGGAAAAGCATCCATCATAAATTTCAAGGAACTTCCAGATGGCATTGCGGGTGTAATTCCAATAATGTTTTCATTTTTTTTGGCTAAATCCAATACGGTCAAGCCAAAAACATCCTGGTATTTTGGCGGTAAATTTTCCTCTGATTTGATGTGGATTTCTCCCGTTGCAGCGTCAAATTTTCCGGGAGCATGGTATTTTACCTGATTTTCCTCGGCTTGTTGTAATCCTTTGCCTTTGGTAGTAATGACATGAAGGAATTTAGGTCCTTTTATTTTTTGCAAACGTTTCAATTCCTTGATCACGGCAAAAACATCATGACCATCTATTGGACCTGAATAATCAAAATTCAAGGATTTAATTATGTTGTTTTGCCGCGGATTTTTTCCTTCCTTTACGGCAGTGAGGTATTGTTTTAAAGCACCAACACTTGGGTCAATCCCGATGGCGTTGTCGTTGAGAATTACTAGTAAATTAGCATCAGTAACTCCAGCGTGATTTAAGCCTTCAAAAGCCATTCCTGAAGCGATGGAAGCATCGCCAATTACTGCAATATGTTGTTTGTTGAGGTCGCCTTTCAAATTTGAAGCAATTGCCATTCCTAAAGCTGCAGAAATAGAAGTAGAGGAGTGGCCTACGCCAAATGCATCATAAATACTCTCACTTCTTTTTGGGAAACCGGAAATGCCACCTGATTGCCTGTTGGTGTGAAAATTTTCTCTTCGGCCAGTCAGTATTTTATGTCCGTACGCTTGATGGCCAACGTCCCAAATTAAGAGATCATTTGGTGTGTCAAAAACATAATGCAAAGCGATTGTGAGTTCTACAACGCCTAGACTGGCGCCAAGATGACCTTCTTTTACAGCTACAATATCAATAATAAAATTGCGTAATTCCCGAGCGACTTGAGGAAGAAGAGCTTCGTCGAGCAGGCGCAAATCATTTGGGTTGTTTATGTTTGAAAGTAAATTATCTGACATAAAGCAAAGGTACGATTTGAAATTGTATTTTTACATTCGATAAAAAAGTTGTTACACAAAGATTTACAAAACAGTACGAAGTTTCACAAAGTATTTAAAATTTGTGAATTCATGGCAAATAGTATGGAAAACATTTTCACCGACGAATATTTTATGAAAAAAGCTTTGCAGGAAGCTGAAATAGCTTTTGAAAAAGGCGAAATTCCTGTTGGTGCTATTATTGTCATTGACAATAAAGTAATTGCTCGAGGTCACAACCTTACCGAAATGCTAGTTGATGTTACAGCTCATGCTGAAATGCAAGCAATTACTGCTGCTGCAAATTTTCTTGGCGGTAAATATTTAGTGGGCTGTACGCTTTATGTAACACTGGAGCCTTGCCAGATGTGTGCTGGTGCTTTGTATTGGAGTCAAATTTCGAAAATTGTGTATGGCGCTACTGATGTAAATAGGGGTTTTGTAAAAATGGGAACGCAATTGCATCCTAAAACTAGTGTTGTTTCCGGAGTTTTGGCAAATGAAGCTTCGGAATTGATGAAGCGGTTTTTTGTGGAGAGAAGGAAATAATTCTGTTCACGCAAATGCCCTAGCCCAGATTACTTCACTTAATGTTTATTTTTCATAGGAGTTCAGTGAACTACGTTTGTAGCGATATCCTTTACTAGGGCTTCCAGCCCTTCGAGGCTGGAAGTCCTAGTAAAGATATAGCGGATAGCTGGAAATAGCTTCTGAAAATTTTAAAAAAAAGAGCAAAAAAAAACTCCCCAATTTCTTGAGGAGTTTGTAATTTACTCTATAATAGCATTTTCTTTTTTGTCGTAAAAATGATATTCTAGATACGTGTAAGCGTCACGAGGTATGATTTTCACCCATTTTTTATGTTCAAGAAACCATTTTGAACGTAATGATGGAAAACCTTTGGTAAGGTATGCGGCCACAAACGGGTGTACATTAAGTACTACGTCTTTGTGGTTTTTTAATACTCTTTCTAAATCAAAAGTGATTTTATCAATGATTTGAATTGGCGCTTCAATTTCGCCACTTTCATTGTTTGGATCTTCTTCTCTAGTTTTAATATTTACTTCAGGTCTTACTCTTTGTCTTGTAATTTGAACTAATCCAAATTTGCTTGGAGGTAAGATCTTGTGTTTTGCTTTATCATCGCTCATTTCCTCTTTCAAGAAATCGAACAAGACTTTACGATTTTCAGGATTTGACATATCGATAAAATCAATAACAATGATACCGCCCATATCACGAAGACGCAATTGTCTTGCAATTTCGGCAGCTGCAATCATGTTGACTTCCATGGCTGTATCTTCCTGGTTGGTAGCCTTATTAGAACGGTTTCCGCTATTAACGTCTATAACGTGCAAAGCTTCAGTATGTTCAATAATAAGATAAGCCCCTTTACTCATGGATACTGTTTTTCCAAAAGAAG
>JAGOJA010000121.1 GCA_017995345.1 Flavobacterium sp. | reverse complement strand
GGGTGATGTTGAGGAGCAGTTGGGTATGGTTGCGGAGGAAAGTGCACGTTATGTGAAGTAAAAATCTATAGTTTGATAATTAAATTAAAAAAGATGTCAAAACGTGATGAATTAAAGCAAATGCCTTTGTATCAAAAGGCCGAACAAATCCTAAAAATAACCATGGGATTAGTAGAAATCGTTCCTAACGAAAACGAGTTTTTACAGGAAACAACCGTGCGCTTTATGATGGAAAATGCGTTCCTGATTCCTGCCAAAATCGCGGGAGCTACAGGAGTTGGATTGTACGATTTAAAAATGGAAAACGCGACGCTTATTCGCAAAGCCGCAAGAGAATTGTATGTACAAGCAGGGAGTTTTCGTTTTGAAGAATGCATCAAGGATCAAGATTACATCGAATTATTAAGACAAACCATTGATGAATTTAGGTTGTTGTTTGTAGATTGGGTGGCGGGTTTTGATGTTTGGGATTATGTCAAAGATAATTGGGGATTGTTTAATCCTCCAGGTGTCAACGTCCATGACAAAGATCCGGATGACGATATTCCATTTGACCCTGATGATTTTTTTGAGGATATTTAGATATATTAGTTTACGGAAAACTATAAAAGACATCCCATCATAAATGATACATTTTTACTTTTGTAGTAAAGAATAAAATTGAGATTATAGAAGAATACAATCCCAGTATTTATTTGGGACAACAAGCAATAGGTTTTGTAGACAGTTTTGAGGTTAAATAAAGAAATAGAATTTAATTAGCAAAAAACATAATTAATTTGATTTTTTAACCCTTGATTCGCATTAATTCATATATGGCAAATTTGTTCAGGTTAGGTATCTAAAATTAATCTAAAAAAGCTTATCCTTCACTTCCCGCACTTCTCTTCTCAAGTCCATTAGTACTTCTTTCAAGCTTTCTGGGTTTAAATCATCAGGACTAAATTCTTCGGTAGCCAGACTGCAGGCAAATTCCCAAATTTCTAAGATTTCGGAGGCCTTCACTTCATAGGATTTATAATAAGTATTATCCGAATGCAGGACTAAGGCATTTTTACCGTTTTTATTCAATCGCTTGTACACAATTCCTTCGTTTTTGGTCAGCAATATATACGTTTTCCCATCCATAACATCTCCCAATTTTTCTACATAACGACCCACAACAAAAAAACCGCTTTTATGCGGTGGCATAGAATCACCATCTACAGGAAATGCCCGGAATTTACCATTGCGCAACCACGGCAACGAAATATGTTGCAGGTTTTCAATAAACTCAGGATCGGAATATCCAGCAAGATATCCCGCTCTGGCTTTATGAGGAATGATTTCAATAAAACTATCCCCTTCCCTATCTACCGTAATGGGCAGTAGTATCCGGTTGTCTTCGAGTTTCATCAAATCATCCATGGAAATTTTTCGAACATCTACCGAAAGCAACAAATCAATACTAATGTGGTAATAATGGGATATTTTCTTCAGAATTTCATAAGGCGCTTCCGAAGTTCCGTCTTCATACTTGACGTATCTCCCTCTTGTTATTGCGAGTGACTCGGCAAGTTTTTCCTGCGAAATTTTCTGTTGCACCCTAAGGTTCCTGATGTTATCGGAAAATAAAGACATGGCTATTTTGTTATAATTTGTAACAACAAATATAGTAAAATATGTTACAACCTGTACTAATTTTGTACCGTATAAAAAAGAAAAGAACATGGAAAGAGCAATTGTACACCTAGATTTGGATACTTTTTTTGTGTCCTGCGAAAGATTGGGAAATTCAAAGCTTGAAGGAATCCCATTGATTATTGGTGGCGGGGATCGTGGTGTTGTGGCTTCTTGTTCCTATGAGGCTCGAACTTTCGGAGTGCGTTCCGCAATGCCTATTAAAATGGCACTACGCCTTTGCCCACAGGCAAAAGTGATGAAAGGCGATATGGAACTCTATTCTAAATTATCGCATGACGTTACCGAACTGATTCAGGAAAAAGCACCAGTAGTCGAAAAAGCCAGCATCGATGAGTTTTACCTCGATATTACCGGAATGGATAAATTTTATGGGGGCTATAAATGGACTAACGAACTGGCACAATCCGTTACTAAAGAAACTGGCCTACCCATAAGCTTTGCTTTATCTGTTAACAAAACAGTCTCTAAAATTGCTACTGGCGAAGGAAAACCGTTAGGAAATCTGGAAATACGGGAACACATGGTCAAGCCATTCTTAAATCCGTTATCTATTCAAAAAATCCCAATGGTAGGTGATGTAACCTTTCAGTTATTATCCCGAATTGGCATCCGCACCATTCAGACTCTTTCAGAAATGCCTGCCGAAGTACTACAACGGATGATTGGTAAAAACGGAATCGACATTTGGAAAAAAGCCAATGGAATCGATAACAATCCCGTGGAACCCTATACGGAACGAAAATCAATTTCGACCGAACATACTTTTAGTCAAGATACCATTGACATTCCAAAATTAAAGTCGGTACTTATAGGTATGGTAGAAAAGTTAGCCTTTCAACTGCGTTCGGAAGAATGGCTTACTTCTACTGTAGTAATCAAAATAAGGTATGCCAATTTCGACACCGAAACCAAACAATGTAAAATAGCTTATACCTCAGCCGATCACATGCTAACCAAAACCGTTACCGACTTATTCAATAAAGTATACCAGCGTCGTATGCGCCTCCGTTTAATCGGAATTCGTTTCAGTGGGCTCGTTAGAGGCACCTATCAAATCAATTTATTTGAAGATACAGAAGAGATGCTGTCGCTATACCAAGCCATGGATAAAATGAAGAGTCGCTATGGTTTTGATGCGGTAATGCGGTGTGCCGGAGCCACCTTCAAACCCAATAACAAATCCGAAATTTTGAAACGCAAAATATAACCTTATGTACCTCAACTGTCATTCTTTTCATTCCCTACGTTACGGCACCATTCCGCTCTTGGATCTTGTCCAGCAAGCTGTTTTTTGTGGAGTAAAAATAATGGCATTAACGGATATTAATACGGTTACTGGTATATATGATTTTATAAAAGCATGTAAAGAGGCGGAGATAAAACCATTAGTGGGCATCGAATTTCGCTGCAATCATCAATTGCGCTATATCGGCTTGGCTAAAAATACCAATGGTCTAGCAGAAATGAACCGTTTTTTGACCAAAAATAATTTTGAAAACAGCCCTTTGCAGTCGACTGCCCCTGATTTTAATGACGTAACCATTATTTATTCTTTCGAAAATAAGCCAACGAAATTAAAAGCTCATGAATATATAGGCATTGCTCCCGATCAGCTTCCAAAATTATTTCTTCCGGAATGGAAGGTTTTGCTTCACAAAATGGTGGTTTTGCAACCCGTCACCTTTCGAACTAAAAGGGAATTCAATCTGCATAAAATCCTGAGAGCTATTGATACTAATGTTATCTTGTCTAAACTGACTGAACTCGATTATTGCAAGCGGTCTGAAATAATGATTCCGTTAGAGGAATTGTTGGTCAAATTTGAGGAGTATCCTGAAATCATTGCAAACACGCAAAAACTGATGGACCAGTGTCATTTTGAATTCGACTTTAAATCACCAAAAAACAAAAAATATTACTCTGGAAGTAGGGAAAATGACATACAACTTTTGACCAAACTCGCTCAGGAAGGGTTAATCAAAAAGTACGGTGCAGATAATCCGCAAGCAACAGCAAGAGTGGAAAAAGAATTAAAGGTCATTCACCAATTAGAATTCAGCGGCTACTTCCTAATCACTTGGGACATCATTCAATACAGCAGGAGTCAGGGATTTTTGCATATTGGTCGGGGTAGCGGTGCCAACAGCATTGTAAGCTATTGTCTGGGCATCACTGCCATCTGCCCTATTGAACTGGATTTGTATTTTGAACGCTTTTTGAATGTGAACCGCAAGAGTCCTCCCGATTTTGACATTGACTGGTCCTGGAAAGAACGCGATACCATTCTCCAATATATTTTTGATAAATATGGTGCTGATTATGTTGCTTTCTGTGGCACCAACGTCGAATTTAAATACCGCTCCATATTCCGGGAAGTGGGTAAAGTGTTTGGGTTGCCCAAAGAAGAATTAGATCAATTGGCTAAAAACCCAATGCAGTTGCATGATAAAAATCAAATTGTAAAGTTAGTACAGGAATACGGGATGTTGCTCGAAAAATACCCCAATCAACGCAGCATGCATTCCTGTGGCATACTAATCTCTGAAGAACCCATTACCAATTACACGCCTTTGGAAATGCCCCCGAAAGGGTTTCCAATCGTGTTGTTTAACATGCACATTGCCGAAGATATCGGTTTTGAAAAGTTTGACATCCTGAGCCAGCGAGGTATTGGACACATTGATGATAGTGTAAAACTAATTGAGAGAAATCGAGGAATTAAAGTCGATATCCGAGATACTTCTTTGTCAAAAAATGAGGCCAAATCGAATCTATTTCTAAGCCATGGAAAAACAATTGGCTGTTTCTATATTGAAAGCCCAGCCATGCGAGGATTATTGCGCCGACTGAAATGCGATAACTATAAAACGCTTGTTGCTGCCTCATCCATTATCCGACCTGGTGTCGCGCAATCCGGTATGATGAAAGAATACATTTTCAGACACAACCATCCCGATCAATTCGAATATTTTCATGAGGTGTTCAAAGAACAGCTTGGCGAAACCTATGGAGTTATGGTCTATCAGGAAGACGTAATAAAAATTGCCTTGCATTATGCGGGGCTTCCCGCAGCCGATGGCGATATTCTACGCCGTGCCATGAGCGGGAAAGGACGCTCGAAAGCGGCTTTGCAAAAAGTGAAGGACAATTACTTTGCTTGCTGTGCGCAAAAAGGACATCCTCTTAAGTTAAGCGAAGAAATATACCGACAAATCGAATCTTTTGCTGGCTACTCTTTTTGTAAAGCACACTCCGCTTCTTATGCGGTGGAAAGTTACCAAAGCTTATATCTGAAGGTCTACTACCCTGTAGAATTTATGGTAGCCGTAATCAATAATCAGGGTGGTTTTTATCGTACCGAAGTGTATGTTCATGAAGCCAAAATGTCGGGTGCAACCATTCAGAATCCCTGTGTAAACAAGAGTGACTATGAAACTACGGTATATGGCATCGATGTTTATTTGGGTTTCATGCATCTCGAAGGATTGGAAAGTAAAGTAGCGCATGGTATTGTCAGAGAACGTCGGGAACAGGGTGATTTTACCTCTTTGGAGGATTTCATCAACCGCATTCCGATAGGCATTGAAGGCATACAGATTCTAATTTTCATCGGAGCCTTTCGCTTTACTGGTAAAACAAAAAACCAATTACTGGTGATCGCCAGATTGATTCTAGTCAATTTCAAACCTGAAAACAGCAACCTAATGCTACTACAGGAACCAATCAAAGAATATGAACTGCCAACACTTGAACGCTCTCCTTTTGAAGATGCTTTTGATGAAATCGAACTGCTGAGTTTTCCGGTTTCCTGTACTCCTTTCGATTTGTTGCAGACCAGATATCGGGGGGATGTCATGGCGAAAGATTTATTAAAGCATCATAAAAAAACGGTTAAGATGCTGGCCTACCTAATTTCCAGAAAACACGTGCCTACTAGAATGGGAACCATGTATTTTGGAACTTGGATTGATCAAGAAGGCGACTATTTTGACACCGCACATTTTACAAATAGTCTTAAAAAATATCCGTTTCAAGGCGGTGGCTGTTACCTTCTTCTAGGAACTGTGGAAGTAGATTATCATTTTCCTACTATTACCGTTACCAAAATGGCAAAAATGCCCTTCCTACCTGACCCTCGTTATTCCAATACAAGCGACCGGCAATATAAAGTCCACGAACAAATTCGGGAAGATGTTAGCATGACGCATCGGGCACCGTATCCTCAGGAACATGAGATTAATTTGCCGAGACATAAAATGAGCATACAATAACAAATAAATTATTAATTTAGTGAAAGGGCTTATTAGTAGCTAATAAAACAGAAAAATGACTGATACTACAAATTAATCAAACCCGTTTGGTGCAATTATTTGAAGTGAAAAACATTAATTAAAAACGACCAAGCGCTTAAAATTCAACATATTGAAGTAGACAAACAACCAATATCTATGTCAGATATAGTAAAAAATTATTTTAATGTTTTAGAAGTTATAAGTTCTTTGAACTGCGAATTAGGATATAAATTTGGCATGGGAAGAAAAGAAAAAACATTTGATTTAACACAGTTACAATGAGTTTAACACCTTAATTCATGTCAATTGACAATGAAAACTCATTATTTAAACAAATAACAAAAGGAGAAATTCCTAATTCAATTGAACAAAGTCAGTTCAATAAAAGAAGAAAAAAATGTCTTTATTTTCGGAACAAATTAGAACAAAGTTAACTTCTGATTTTCTAGAATTAAAGATTATTTTATCGTAAATAGTATGTCATTAGAATATGCAAATTCTCTCGCCAAAATTGAATTAAAAGCTGTAAAGATAACTTTGAAGATGCACTTTTCAAAGATTTTTGCGCATCGCAAAAAAATTGTTTTTTATGGATGTAAATTGTTTTTCAGGTACGTCTATGAAGTTTAACAGTTTACAATGTAAATTTTAATCGACGACTTTAACGGAAAATTCATCAACTTAGTCGACCAAAATCTAAATAACAACTCAAATACTGACCTTCGGTGGAAAATTGGCCAAACTAACCTCCTCCGTTTTCGTTCGGATCTCTACAGTTATAACAACTTTTTTTCTTCAAAAAATTAGGCTCGATTCTTTGATACAAAGAACATTATGTCGAGCTTCATTATTAAAACACACCAAAAAGACGGCCTTTACAAAAAGACTGAAATATACATTATAAATAGAGGAATGAATTCAGACAATCCACGTTAAGATATTGCAAAAAACAAAAAAGTCTAATCCAAACGAACTAGGATTTCATAACACATAAAAAAACAAAAACCACTTGAAAAAAACCTAACTCTCCATTTGAATCAGCTGATTACATAGAAACATAAAGGTCATCCAAAATATTGTATCCAAAATAAACCGCTCCCTATTTTAAGGAATCAAAAAATTAATACCTATTAAAAGAAATAGCAGCTTTTTGTGAGATTTAAAAAAAGTTAAAATTTCAAATTGCTTAACATATTTTTGCAAAAATGCTAACAATTGAAAATGGTATGCCTATTGAAAGCGTGAGCAAACTTCTAGGCTATAAATATTTGTGAACCAAAAAGAATTACCCATGGTTTTGGATAAAAAGTTGTTAATAATATGCTCCTTTTGATAGGAAGCTTTCAGATATCTTAATTTGAGGGAGTTTACTTCATTTCTTGAACTAGATTAAGTTGGTTTTAAAATTGACTCACTAAATTTGTACTTTATTAATAGATAATTAAATCATGAAGCTGACAAATATTTTAATAATAGGAAAGAATAAAGCCATTTTGGACTTACTAGTAAGACTTTTGAATGAAGGTGATCAATCCTGCTATGCAATAGGATTTATTGACGAACAAGAAGCATTAACCGTTGAAAATTTTTCAGATCTTGATATATTGTTATTAAGTTCGGGCATAGATGAAATAGCCGAAGAAAAAATCAGGAAAAATGCAATGGAATTAAATTCTAAAGTAAAAATAATCCAACATTATGGTGGTGGTAGTGGACTATTAAAAAATGAAATTCAAGAAGTGCTTCGTGAGCTTGAAAAATAAGAATACAATTAATACATTTCTAAAAATTATTAAACTATGTATGAAGCAATAAACAATTACATCTCAAGATGTGCAAGTATATCAGAGAGTGAAATGGAACTATTTAATTCATTATTAAAAAAAACTACAGTCCCTAAAAAAACCTACCTCTTACAAGAAGGTGAAATTTGTAATTTTGAAGCTTTTATTATCAAAGGATGTATTCGCAGTTTTTACATTGATGAAAATGGGTTTGAAGTAATTCTACAATTTGCAATTGAAGATTGGTGGGTAAGTGATATTGCCAGTTTTCATGATCAGAAACCCAGTAATATATATATTGAAACGCTTGAAGATTGTGAATTATTTATACTTTCTGATAAAAACAAAGAGGAGTTACTGAATCAGATACCACAATTTGAAAGAGTATTTAG
>JAGOJA010000120.1 GCA_017995345.1 Flavobacterium sp. | reverse complement strand
GAGCAACGTTTGAAATTAAGAAACCCTATCTATAGCGAAACTGCTGCTTATGGGCACATGGGACGTACTCCAGAAACGGTTACTAAAACATTTTCGGCTCCAGGAGGCTTAACAAAAACTGTAGAAGTTGAGTTGTTCACTTGGGAAAAACTAGATTTTGTTGACCAAGTTAAAACAGCATTTGGAATATAATATACCATAGCGCTTTCTGCTATTAGGCAGAAAACACTCTTTAATAGAGAACCGCACTTCACAAGAGTTGCGGTTTTTTTGTTTCCAATGCTTTGTATTATGAACTGAAAAAGCCGCCATTTGCATACAAATGACGGCTTATACTATGTTTTTAAATCAATAAATTAGAATTTGTAAGTAATTCCAATTTTAGCACCGCTTACAACATTACCACCACCAACTTGAAGGTTTACACCAAAGTTATCACTAAAGAAATAACGACCACCAACTTGAAGACCTATTCCAAAATTGTCTTCGTCGCTATAGTTATTAGAAACACCATTATACTTTGAATTCCAATTATAGTAATTCAAATTTGCACCAGCATAAAAATCCCATTCGCTAGGAATATCAAGTACTTCATTAAAATGGTAATTCCCATTCGCTTGAATACCTAAAATACTATTTTTATAACCAGCTGTATTGTATGACTGAAAAGACAATTCTCCTCCTACAGTCCAATTCTTAGCAACACCAAAGTCAAGACCCACATAAACAGGCGTTCCCCATCCTGATGTTCCCACTCCAGCATTTAATTGAATACCTCCTTCTTCTAATGGAGCTTGAGCATTAGCAAAACTAAAAGCGAATACTGCTAATAAAAGTGCGATTTTTTTCATAATTGAAATTTTTAAATTAAACGGATTTCACTTTGTGTGAAATTTCATAGGTAAAAATAATGTTTTTCCATCATATAGAAAGATTTTAATTAAAAAAAAAACGTCTTTTGTCCTTACAAATTATACTTCAAAGAAAAGATCACGTAACGCGGTTGCACGGTATATTGTGAGGTTCTTGTGGCAAACTGGCTAAAATTATCATCATTTAATGAGATTGTATTAAGCAAATTAGTACCACTAACTTTGTATTCTAACTTACTCCCTTTCTTTTGATAAATTAAACTTGCGGTCAGAAAATCATACTCATTATCCACAGTTTTTGTGTTATTGTAATAATGATAAAATTCATACTCGGTTACCAATGAAAAACTTTTCAAAAAGAAATAATCTAATTTCGCAAAAGGCCTTTCCGTGAAAAAAGTAGTATTGTTGTAATCATTCTGCACTAGATTGTACCCCAATTCAAGGTTAGGTAGGTTTTTATAATTCGTGGATGCTTTCAAAGTATAGCTTTGGGTAAAACTTTCCTTTGTGGACAACACATTGTTTTGAATGTTGTTGAACTTAGACCAATTCAAATTAGCTCCTAAAGATGCTTTGTAATTTTTCAAGAAAGAACGCCCGTAGGAACCACTCCCAGATAAGGTTTCATCAGCAAAACCGGAGTTAAAAGGAGATGACGTTTGATTAACTCCGTTGAATAACGCACGAGTTTTTATTGCATCGACTCTTTTAGAATAAGTAGCAAAAGCAGTTATGTTTTCAAAGTTGAACATGTTATATTTAAAATAACGAAATGAATGAACTTGCGAAGTTGCGTTTTCTAAAAACCGATTTCCTTTTGTTAAACTGTTATAATTGGAGAACACAAACCCTTCAATAAGTTGATTAATATCCGTAAAACTATTAGTGTAGGAGAAATTATAAGTTAATGTTTCTGCTTTTTTAATTTGATAAATGGCTAAGAAATCAGGTAACACTCTAAAAAAGTCTTGACCATTAGTCGTGCCTAATTGTTGGTTTGTCATGTTGTAACTATGCAAACTAACACCTGGCGTAAAAGTGAACTTACCAGTTAAAATTTTATAATGTAGTCCTAAAAATGTATCATTAAAATTATAGTTAACATCATTTTTATTAGCAGAACTATTCAGATCATTAACTGTTTGATTGTCTAGAATCTGATAAATGCTAGAATTAAAATTTTGATTAGAATAGGTGTTCCCTATGGTTACATTAATATTGCTTTTGTTAGTAAGCATGTAATAATAATCTAATTTAGCATCAATTTTGTTCGTTTTTACAAAACGATTTTGATTAATATCATTTCTATTTTGGCCTGAAATATAATCGGCTAAATTGAACGGTTGCGATTTTAAATTGGCATTATAAAAAGGATTTTCCTCTTGGTACAAATGCTGCATTTCGAATGCAAAAATATTCTTATCGCTTTGTGTGTAGTACAAAGATAGATTTTGATTAACTGAAATTGGATCTTGTTTTTTAACCGTATTTATGTTTTCAGTAGCAGAATTACCAGCAACAATTGATTCTCTTAGCAACGAATTATTCTCGTCTTGCTTAGACAATTTAGTTAAAACATCATAATCAAATTGAAATCTCGTTGTAGGCTTATAACTAGAACTCAACTTGAATAATCCCAAGTTACTTTTTTGATTGGCAATCTCTTGTCGGTTTTCAGTAGAGAGAATCGCAGAAGAATTAGGTTGCAAAATGTTGGTTTGTGATTTTGTTTCCAAATCAGTTAATGACGAAGAGATTATCCCGAAACCACTAAGCGACCACGCTTTATTTACATTATAAGAAAAGTTTGTAGCTCCAAATTTTGTCTCGATTTCTTTAGCGCGATTGTTTCTTAAAAGCGAAATTCCTAAATCATTAGAAGAAACATTAAAACTGGAGCCCCCTTTTTGCATCATGCCTCTAAATCCTCCCGTAAATTTGAAATAATCTTGAACTGTCAATGGTAATTCACCAATATTGTTGAGATTCGTGATTACGCTGATGCTGTATTTTGGATTGTAATAAAATATTTTTGGGTTAATAAGATAGCGACTTTCCTCATGTGCTACACCAACTCCTGCCGTCATATCTCCAAACCAGAAATTCTTCTTTCCTGATTTAAGTTTGATATTCATCGCAATATTGTCCTGATTGTTCTCTACACCTTTTAGCGCACCTATTTCGCTATAGTTTCGCAACACTTGTATTTTATCAATAGCGTCGGCCGGAATGTTTTTGACCCCCAACTTTGTGTCGCCATCAAAGAAATCTTTTCCTTCCACCATTAATTTGGACACTTTTTTTCCTTCGACTTCAATTTCCCCATCTGCGTTGACCTCAACTCCAGGTAGTTTTTTCAGGATATCTTCTAGTTTTCGTTCTGTTCCGGATTTAAAAGAATCCGCATTATAAACAATAGTGTCGCCTTTTATCGACACTGGCATTTCACGAACAATTTCAACCCCATCAAGTTCAATTCCGCCTTCTTCAAGTGCGATGTTTCTGCTATTATTTTCCGAAGTTGTAGTAATCTCCAGCTCTTTGTTTTGCATTCCCAAATAACTGATTTTTAAACTGTACGCAGTATTTGGCTTTAGATTAAGAAGGAACTTTCCTTTATCATTTGTTATGGCATAGGAATCCATCGCTTTTGTCGCTTTATTAACTGCCATCACATTGGCCATTTCAAGACCAACTGATTTAGAGTCCGTTATGAGACCCTCTAGTTTTACGGATTGTGCGAAAGAAATTGAGGTGATAAAAAACAGGATAATTAGTATAGTATTTTTCATTTAGAAATGATAGGTGAATCTTTATAATATTGATTTTAAACTCGTATTCGGCTTGCTTTTTACCCTCCAAATCTCGTTCTCATTCCACCATTTCTGCCACGTCCTTGGTTCATGTCTCTAAACTCCTCCATTTTTTTCACTACAGTTTCGTCAAATTCTTTTTGAGTAGTCACTTTCCCTTTAGTTGGGGCTTTTATTTCGGTTTTAACTTTAGGATTCAGTACTACTTTTGAACATAGAATAACTGTTTTACCATCATTTACTTCTAAAATTAAACCCGGTAATCCCCAATAATTTCGGGGCCCTTGATTCACTGGGATTTCGGGCGTATACCACGCTGTAATTACAGTTTCTTTTGGCATGTCTAACGCATCTAAAAGGCTCGTTTTCTTGTCAGTATCTGCAGGTTTTGTTGCTGCCGCATCTTCTCTTCTAGGTCTTAAGTTTCTAAAATCTGTTTTACTTGCAGGACGCACAGCTGTTGCTTTAAAACAATTATAACCACCAATCATGCGAGTTTCCCCTTCCATTTTCCATTTTAAATTAGGCAACGAATCTTTTACCAAAAACTCTTTCCCCATAAATTCTTTATCCACCGTATATGATTTTTCTTTTACATTTTTATAATAGGTTCCGCCGCCGCCAGTCATAGAAGACATCATTCGCATACCGCCACTGCCCTGTCCTGGAGCATCTAACCTCTCTTCTTCTTTATATATTGACGCTGATTTATCAAAATTAAGAATGAATGTTTTTTCAAACATTTTTTTCATTCTCTCCTCTATCCTTTTTTGCATGTCTGGAGTCATTTCCCTATTACCTTCCATTCGTGATTTAAAATCGGACGTACTTGTTTTCGATTCATAAACGGCCATTCCTTGAAATTCTTGAGCCCGAAGCCCCATATAGGATGCTACTGTTAGAACTACTGCGATAATTACTTTATACATATTGTTGGTTTTTAATAAATTAAGAGTACAAAACGGTAATTTTGTTACACGTTTTTTTGTTAAAATAATAAGACACTTATAATCATATAAGGTTTAATTGTAAATTCGCTTTTATGAAGAATTTAATAGCAGTGCTTTTTATCACTTTTTTTTCAGTTGTTTATAGTCAGGGTCAAAACTTGACTGCTTTCAAAATAAACAACATCTCTTTTGATGGAGACCAATTTTTAGGATATGATCCTTTTGGATTTTATTACACTACAAAAAACAATATTTTTTCTAAAATTAGTTCTGGAGAAGTATTGGAATACAAAAACATTTATTTGGGGAAAATCACTAAAGTGGATCTTCAAAATCCACTAAAAATCGTGTTGTTCTATGAAAACTTTAATACAGCAATACTATTAGACAATCAATTGAATGAAATTCAGAAAATTAATTTTTCAGAATACAACACCCCTATTGTTACCTCTGCTATTGGCATTGCATCGCAAAATCAATTATGGATTTACAACACTATGAATCAGCAACTAGGACTCTATGAGTATCTAAAAAATGACTACAAGACTATAAGTGTACCTTTTACAGAAGCCATCAAATATTACACCTCAGACTTTAATACTTTTCATTGGATTAATCCAAAAAACCTGTGGTATGCCGCTGATATTTTTGGAAATGTAAAATTTAAAGACCTAATCCCGGACTTTGACAACCTCCAAATTATTTCTGAAAATCAGTATCTTTATTCTAAATCGGGGATTTTGACTCTCAGAGATTTAGTTAAAAACGAAAACTACCAAGTAAAAATTTCAGAAAAAACCTTTAGCAAATTCTATTATAAAGGTCAAATTTTGTCTATTTTTACAGCAGAGGGAATTACAAATTATAAAATCATAATACCGTAATGCACATAGCAATAGCAGGAAACATAGGCTCTGGAAAAACAACATTAACACGTTTATTAGCCAAACATTTCAAATGGGAACCACATTTTGAAGATGTAGTTGACAATCCATACTTAGATGATTTCTATCATCAAATGGAGCGATGGTCGTTTAATTTACAAATTTATTTCTTGAACAGTCGTTTTCGTCAGGTAATGCAAATACGAGAAAGCGGCAAAAAAATCATTCAAGATCGGACTATTTATGAGGATGCTCATATTTTTGCGCCTAACCTTTATGCAATGGGTTTGATGAGCAATCGTGATTTTCAAAATTATTCTTCTCTTTTTGAATTAATGGAATCTACGGTAAAAGCTCCTGATTTATTAATTTATTTAAGAAGTTCTATACCTAATCTAGTAGGACAAATACACAAACGAGGACGCGAGTATGAAAACTCAATTTCTATTGATTATTTAGGCCGTTTGAATGAAAGATACGAAGGTTGGATTCAAACTTATGACAAAGGAAAATTATTAATTATAGATGTAGATAACATCAATTTTGTAGACAGCCAAGAAGATTTAGGAAATATTATTAATAGAATCGATGCTGAATTGAACGGATTGTTTTAAATCTTATCTATGTCGCTCTAGTCGCTTTGTTCTTGGCAAAGACCCGATAGAGAATAGTGACTATATTTACAGAAGCACTAAACATAAAAAACGCCTCACTGCTAAGTTTTAGAGTGAGGCATTTTTTTATCAACTTCTGTCAATAGTTAAAGGTATTTGCACTTATTTCAAAGCATCAATTTTTGCTTGAACCTCCGCATCAGTCCCTTCAAATTTTTGAACTTCTTCCTTACCGTTTATCACTGTTGTAACCGTTGCAGTTACTTTACCATCAATATTTGATTTTTCAATTGAAACTTCCTTAGAACTGATTTCAGTTGCAACAGGTTCTCCCGTTATCGTGTGACTTCCTTCCCCTAAAATTGGTGCAATTACCAATCCAATCAAACAGGTCAATTTGATTAAAATATTCATTGATGGTCCAGAAGTATCTTTAAATGGATCACCAACAGTATCACCAGTTACCGCCGCTTTATGAGCATCAGAACCTTTATATGTCATTTCACCATTAATCATAACTCCAGCTTCAAAAGATTTTTTAGCATTATCCCAAGCACCACCGGCGTTGTTTTGAAAAACAGCCCAAAGCACACCCGAAACAGTAACTCCTGCCATATAACCACCTAACATTTCAGCAATTAATTGGTTGTTATCGCCATAAACTAGTTTTCCAAGTAATACAATGGCAATAGGAAAACCAATTGTCAAAACTCCTGGCAGCATCATTTCGCGCAAAGCGGCTTTAGTAGAAATATCAACACATTTCGCATATTCCGGTTTGCCGGTTCCCTCCATAATTCCTGGAATTTCTCTAAACTGACGACGTACTTCATAAACCATATCCATCGCTGCTTTTCCTACCGAGTTCATTGCTAATGCAGAAAAAACCACTGGAATCATACCACCCACAAACAACATGGCTAAAACAGGTGCTTTAAAAATGTTGATTCCGTCAATTCCTGTAAAAGTAACATAAGCTGCAAATAAAGCCAATGAAGTTAATGCCGCAGAAGCAATTGCAAATCCTTTTCCAGTTGCCGCGGTTGTGTTTCCTACAGAATCCAAAATATCAGTTCTTGTACGAACTTCTTTTGGCAATTCACTCATCTCTGCAATTCCACCTGCATTATCAGATATTGGTCCGAACGCATCAATTGCTAGTTGCATTGCCGTAGTTGCCATCATTGCTGAAGCTGCCAAAGCCACTCCGTAGAATCCTGCAAATGCATACGAAGTCCAGATTGCCGCTGCGAACAAAAGTACAGTTGGAAAAGTCGAAATCATTCCTGTTGCCAAACCTGCAATAACATTAGTTCCCGCACCAGTTGATGATTTTTGTACAATTGCCATAACAGGTTTTGTACCTAATCCCGTATAATATTCTGTAACAGAAGAAATAACAGCACCTACTACTAATCCAACTATTGTAGCATAGAAAACGCGCATGGACGAAATTTCTTTAGTTCCTTCACCAAAAAAGTCCATTTTCATGGTTTCCGGCAACATATATTGTACTAAGAAGAAGCAAGCTATAGCGGTTAATATAATAGAAACCCAATTTCCTATGTTTAAAGCCGTTTGAACTTGTGCTTCTTTAGCATTTTCATCACTAATTTTCACTAACATTGTTCCTATTATGGAGAATAAAATTCCAAAACCTGCAATCGCCATAGGTAATAAAATAGGTCCTATTCCGCCAAAAGCATCTTGAATATTACCTCCCATATCTTTGATTACATAATTCCCTAGAACCATTGCCGCTAAAACTGTTGCAACATACGAGCCAAATAAATCAGCACCCATTCCAGCAACATCACCCACATTATCTCCCACGTTATCAGCAATAGTAGCTGGATTACGAGGATCATCTTCAGGGATTCCAGCTTCAACTTTCCCCACTAAATCCGCACCAACATCGGCAGCTTTTGTGTAAATTCCACCACCAACACGTGCAAATAAAGCAATAGATTCAGCTCCAAGAGAAAAACCAGCTAATGTTTCCAAAACGATTGTCATATCTTC
>JAGOJA010000119.1 GCA_017995345.1 Flavobacterium sp. | reverse complement strand
TATGCCATAAACAGTGAGTATATATTCCGTAAAGGGAGTGATCCTATGGCAGGACACGATATGTAAAGTGTTTGTATAATTCACTGAATTTAAACAAAGTAGTGTTAGTAATAAAGAAATATAAGTAATTTTAATAATAAAAATCGGAACTTTGAATAAACTGCAAATAATTATACAATTGTAAATGAAAATCTATATAAAAAATATGGTATGCGACCGCTGTAAAATGGTGGTGAGATCTGAGCTCGAAAAGATTGGGATTTTTCCTGTTTCTGTAGGGTTAGGAGAGGTGGAACTATTAGAGAACTTGAAAGAAAATCAAAAGCAAGAGTTAGAAATGAAATTCCAATCGTTTGGTTTTGAATTGTTAGAAGATAAAACAACGATACTTATCGAAAAAATTAAAAGTCTGATTATTGATTTGGTACACCATCAAAATAATACATTAAAAACTAATTTATCAAATTATTTGTCAGAACAATTAGTGCAAGATTACAGTACTTTCAGTACTTTGTTTTCAGAGGTTCAAGGCGCCACTATTGAGCATTATTTTATTACTCAAAAAATAGAAAAAGTAAAGGAATTATTAATGTATAAAGAATTATCTTTAAGTGAAATTGCGGTTAAATTGAATTACAGCGATGTTGCACATCTGAGTAATCAGTTTAAAAAAATTACGGGTGTTACGGCAACTCATTTTAAACAATTAAAAGAAAATAACAGATTGCAAATTGATGGGTTGTAAATCATGCAAATCATTTCCAAAATTCTACAACAAATCAAAACATTAAGTGATGTACCTTTGATTGGTAGCAATAAATCATTAGTTTAATATTTTAATAATAGGAAAAATGAAAAAATTAATTATCGTACTAAGCATGTTCTTAGTTATGAATTCAGTAGCATCAGCTCAAGAAGCTGCAAAGTCCGCCCAGAAAGAAACCAATAAAGAAATGTACAGCTGTCCTATGCATCCAAAAGAGATAAGTAGTAAAGACGGGGAGTGTAGTGAATGTGGGATGAAATTAGTAAAAAAACTAAAAAACGACACTTCAGGTAAAGGGAAAAAAACAAAAATTGTTACAAAGTACCTTTGTAAAATGGACGGACAAACATCTGATAAACCGGGGAAATGTTCGAAATGTGGCATGAAAATGACTCCTCAGGATGTTCAAAAAGCAACTTATTCTTGCCCGATGCATCCAAAAGAAATGAGTGATAAACCTGGAGAATGTTCTAAATGCGGAATGAAAATGACTCCAAAAGGGAATAACAAAAAAGAAGAGAATAATCAACATTAAAATGTATTCAAAATCAGCTCTATGCTTTCTTTAGAGCTGATTTTTTTCAATTCAATAGTATGAAACATACCTATACAATCACTGGAATGTCCTGCGACGGTTGTCGTTCCAAAGTCGAAAAAACATTAAATGCAATTGCTGAGGTTCAAGCGACAATTACTCTGGATCCGCCAATAGCGACAATAATAATGGACAAACACATTCCGACCAATCAATTACAAGAGGTCTTAAGTGCAGCAGGAAATTATACAATTACAATGAATAACACGGTTGATTCTCCTAAAACTAATGAGAAGCCAATCGAGAAATCATGTTGCGGTTCTGAAAAAATTGAGGATAAACCAGTCGAGAAATCATGTTGCGGTGCAACTAATCAACAAGGAAAATCAATGATATTTTTACCCAGTTCAGCGCAAGGCAAATACTATTGTCCGATGCATTGTGAGGGCGATAAAGTCTATGATAAAATGGGAAGTTGCCCGGTGTGCGGAATGAATCTGGAAAAAGTTCCCGAATTGACTGTTGCAAGAACAATGTATACTTGCCCAATGCATCCGGAAGTAATCAAAGATGGTCCCGGTTCTTGTCCCATTTGCGGGATGGATTTGGTGCCCATGAAGCCTACCGCTTCTGCAGAAAATAAGACCTATACTGATTTAGTAAGCAAAATGAAAATTGCTGTAGTTTTTACGGCTCCTATCTTCATTATTGCCATGTCTGATATGATTCCGAATAATCCATTAATGAAAATTATGGATGCAGAAAAATGGAATTGGGCGCAACTAATTTTATCACTTCCTGTCGTTTTTTATGCCTGTTGGATGTTTTTTGAGCGCGCATGGAAATCTATTGTTACCTGGAACCTAAACATGTTTACGCTGATCGGAATTGGTTCGGGAGTCGCTTTTCTGTTTAGTTTGGTTGGCTTGTTTTTCCCTGATGTTTTCCCCGATGAATTTAAAACACATAACGGAGCGGTTCATCTTTATTTTGAAGCAACAACAGTTATATTAACCTTAGTTTTATTGGGTCAATTGCTCGAAGCAAGAGCACACAGCCAAACGAGCGGCGCGATAAAAGAATTGTTGAAATTAGCACCCACCGAAGCTGTTTTGGTACGTGATGGAAAAGACACCGTAATTTCGATACATGATATCAAAAAAGGAGATTTATTGCGTGTGAAACCCGGAGATAAAATCCCAGTGGATGGAAAAATCACTGATGGTGAGAGCACGATTGATGAATCGATGATTACAGGCGAACCCATTCCTGTTGATAAAAAAACAGGCGACAGCATTAGTTCTGGAACCATCAATGGCAATAAATCCTTTGTGATGATTGCCGAAAAAGTAGGTTCGGAAACCTTGCTTTCGCAAATTATACAAATGGTAAACAATGCCAGCCGCTCGAAAGCACCAATTCAAAAATTAGCAGATAAAATAGCTAAGTATTTTGTACCAATCGTAGTCCTTGTATCCATAACTACTTTTTTTGTTTGGGCACAATTTGGCCCTGAACCCGCCATGGTTTATGGGTTTATCAATGCGATTGCCGTATTAATCATTGCTTGTCCGTGCGCATTGGGATTAGCCACGCCCATGTCAGTGATGGTGGGTGTTGGGAAAGGAGCGCAATCTGGAGTTTTGATAAAAAATGCCGAAGCACTGGAAAATATGAATAAAGTAGATGTGCTGATCACGGATAAAACGGGCACAATTACGGAAGGGAAACCTTCTGTTGAAAAAGTATTTTCGTTGAATAAAGACGAAGATTCTTTGTTGCAAAGTATTGCTTCCTTAAATCAGTATAGCGAACATCCTTTGGCGCAAGCAGTAGTCAATTTTGCGCAAGCGAAAAATATTTCATTAATTGAAGTTAAAGATTTCGAAGCCGTTTCAGGCAAAGGAGTCATTGGGACTGTAACCAATAAAAAAGTAGCACTTGGAAATAAGAAGTTGATGGAACAAGTGAACGCCACGATTTCGGATGCATTAGAAAGTCAAATTATAGCCGAACAAAAAATGGGGAAAACGGTTTCTTATATTTCGGTTGACGGTATTGCGGTGGGATTTGTAGCGATTACAGACGCTATAAAAGCAACAAGTTTTGAAGCCATCAAAGAACTGATGCGACAAGGTGTTGCCGTAATCATGCTTACTGGAGACAATGAAAATACGGCAAAAGCAGTGGCAGCACAATTGCATTTAAGTTCGTTTAAAGCGGGTTGTTTGCCCGAAGACAAGCTTAAGGAAATCGAACGATTGCAATCCGAAGGAAAAATAGTAGCTATGGCCGGTGACGGAATCAACGATGCTCCAGCTTTGGCGCAAGCCGATATCGGAATTGCCATGGGGACTGGTACAGATGTAGCGATCGAAAGCGCTAAAATCACTTTAGTCAAAGGCGATTTACAAGGGATAGTCAAAGCCAAAAACTTAAGTCACGCGGTGATGAAAAATATTAAGCAAAATTTATTCTTTGCTTTTTTCTATAATGTGTTGGGAATTCCAATTGCTGCGGGTGTTTTGTATCCGTTTTTTGGGGTTCTGCTTTCGCCAATGATTGCTGCTTTAGCTATGAGTTTCAGTTCAGTTTCGGTAATTGCTAATGCGTTGCGATTGCGAGGTTTAAAATTGTAGAAATAGAATTAAATCATTCATCTAAAATAGTTAAGATCAGGAAAGCAATACAAAAAAGCAGCACTAATGATTGGTTTATTTGGCCGTTTTTATTTCTTTTAGTCAACCATCAAGTTGTTCGTAATCAGATAAGAGAATGAAGATTATGAATACCATTGCTAACAATAAAAGTATGTTTAAAAAAATGATGAGTATACTAATGAATTGTAAAAACGGTAAAATGATGATGTATAGAATGTGTAAATCCATGATGGGAAATAAGAAAATGATAGATAAAATGAAAAAAGATTAGAAAATGGAAGGAAAACCTAAAAAAGAGGTTGATCATAAATTGCATCATTAATAGAGTATAAATCCAAATCTAAAAGTTATGAATAATCATGGAAATGAAGGAATACACATGGGATCCTATATGTTTATGGGAATGCATGTTTTTTGGTGGGTCTCCATATTAATTCTTGCATTAGTGTTGTTAGCGGCTGCTCACAGGTATAGAAAAAGGAAATGAGTTAAATTTATAAAATATAATAATCATGGAATATTACTTTAGTAAAACAATTACAGACAGCTTTGAAAATGCGATTCAAAAAGTAACGAAAGCCTTAAAATCAGAAGGATTTGGAATATTGACCGAAATTGATTTGAAAGCGACATTAAAGAAAAAACTAGATGTAGATTTTTATAATTATACGATTTTAGGTGCCTGTAACCCACAGTTTGCTTACAAAGCCTTGGTAACAGAAGATAAAATAGGAGTCATGTTACCATGCAACATAATCGTTCAAGAGAAAGTGGCGGGCCAGATAAAGGTTTCGGCAGTCGATCCAGCTGCTTCTATGCAAGCGATAAAAAATGATAAACTTACCAAAATTGCTACAGAAATAAGCGACCGATTAAAGAAAGTAATCGAACAATTATAAGGTTATATTTTGGTGCCAAATAATAGAAGAAAATGAAATTTAAATTAAGTTTAGTATTAGTACTGATTGCATTTACTTCAAACGCTCAAAAAGTTGTCCGCTATGATTTGTATGTAAAAGACACCATGGTGAACTTTACTGGGAAGGAAAAAAGAGCCATTGCTGTAAATGGACAAATTCCCATGCCTACACTTACTTTTACGGAAGGGGATATTGCGGAGATTTATGTGCACAATGAAATGAAAGAAGGAACTTCTTTGCATTGGCACGGTTTATTTTTACCCAATAAAGAAGATGGTGTTCCCTATCTTACACAAATGCCAATAGCGCCTCACACCACTCATAAATATAGTTTTCCTATTGTACAAAACGGTACACATTGGTATCATAGTCATAGCGGTTTGCAAGAACAAATTGGGATGTATGGCGCTTTGATATTGAAGAAAAAAGAGAGCGATCCTACTTTTAGAAAAGGGATTGATGATTTGCTAACCCTTCCTGTTGTTTTGAGCGAATGGACGGATTACAATCCGGATAATGTGCACCGAATGTTGCACAATGCTTCGGACTGGTTCGCGATTAAAAAAGGCACAACCCAAAGTTATGCAGAAGCTAGTAGAAAGGGGCATTTCAAAACCAAACTCAACAACGAATGGAAACGCATGTTGGCCATGGATGTAAGTGATGTCTATTATGATAAATTTTTAATCAATGGCAAAAACGAATCAGTAGCCCCAACTTTTAAGGATTCAAAAGGAGGAGATAAAGTGCGTTTGCGGATTTCAAATGCTGGTGCTTCTTCCTATTTTTGGCTGACGTATGCTGGCGGAAAAATCACGGTCGTTGCCAATGATGGAAATGATGTCGAACCTGTTGTGGTGGATCGCTTGATAATTGGAGTTTCGGAAACCTATGATGTTGTAGTGACGATTCCAGCAGATAATACAGCTTATGAATTCTTGGCGACACCAGAAGATCGTACTAAATCGGCTTCATTGTATATTGGAAATGGCATCAAGCAATTAGTTTCTCCATTGCCAAAATTGAATTATTTTGAAGGAATGAAGATGATGAATGACATGATGAACATGGATGGAACCAGGAACGATATGGGTATGGATATGAGTCTTCAAAAAATGGACATGAATACGGTGATGTATCCGGAAATTACTGGTGAAAAAGAGAAAAGAGAAAAAACAAATCAACTTTCCAGTAAAATGGATATGAATGATAAATCGGATCATTCAAAACACACTTTGAGTTCCGATTCGTCAGACATTGTAACGCTAAATTATTCGATGCTAAAATCTCCAACAGTGACCACGCTTCCCAAAGACGCTCCTGTACGGGAATTGCGTTTTGAATTAACGGGAAACATGAACCGATATTTGTGGAGCATGGATAATAAAGTGCTATCAGAAACGGACAAAATTCTAATTAAAAAAGGAGAAAACGTTCGGATTGTGTTGCATAACAATTCTATGATGCGTCATCCGATGCACTTACACGGACACGACTTTAGAGTGTTGAATGGGCAGGCAGAGTTTGCGCCTTTGAAAAACGTGTTGGATATTATGCCAATGGAGACAGATACCATTGAGTTTAATACCAATGCTGATGGCGATTGGTTTTTTCATTGTCACATTCTCTATCATATGATGGCGGGAATGAACAGGGTATTTAGTTATGAAAATTCGGCGCCAAATCCACTTTTACCCAATAAAGAATGGGCCTATAAAAAATTGCAAAAAGAAAGTAACGGAATTCATTTTATGGCCGAGAATGATTTTGCTACCAATGGGAATGATGGAAAAGCGATGGCGCAAAATGCAAGATGGGCTTTTGAAACCGAATGGCGTTTGGGGTATCACGACAGACACGGTTATGAATCCGAAACACATGTAGGTAGATACATCGATAAGAATCAATGGTTGATGACATTCATTGGTTTTGACTGGCGTTATAGAAAGTTTGGAATGGATGAGGTAGAGAAAAATGTTTTTGGTCAATCGAATACTAAGGACAATCGTTCGGTATTGAGTTTGGGGGTCAATTATACTTTGCCGCTTTTGGTCATTGCACAGGCTGAGGTTTTTAGTGATGGAAATGTTCGTTTTCAATTGTCACGCGAAGATATTCCTGTTTCAAAGCGATTACGAATGGCATTTATGGTCAATACAGATAAAGAATACATGGCAGCATTGAAATACATTGTCAGTAAAAACATTGGAATTACAACACATTATGATAATGATATGGGAATTGGTTTTGGAGTGAATTTGAATTATTAAAGGATTTATAAAAAAATGTTTATGGAGTTGCTACTTCTCTGATTTGTTAATGTTTACTAAAATATTTTTTTAAGGTTGATAAATAGCCTAAGTTTGGTACAATTAGTTTAAAAAACAAAAAACAATGGCTTTAAAACACATTTTTCTCGAAAAATTCTGTCTTTCAGGGCAGTTGTTGTCACTGTCTTATTTGAACGATGATGCTTTTCTAAAAAGTTCAAAAGAGTTTATTCAATAATCCCTGCCACAACCCAAGGCAGGGAACCTCCAATTTCCTTTATAAATAATTACAAATCGTCAATCGTTATTTGATGCAGGTTTTTCATTAAATCGCATTCAAGTATTGTTATGCATAATTTAATGTTTGGGTCTTTAACATAACGCATCATAAAGATTGAATTTAAATAAAAAAAACATGTCACAAAATATCATTTTAACAACGGGAATTTACGATTTAATAAAAGATCATATTAGAAGAAAAAAAGTAACTCCAAGAGAAGAAGAGATTCTAAAATTAGAGCTTAAAAACGCACAACAGGTAACCCGAGTAAATTTACCAGAAGATGTAGTTTCCGTAGGTTCTCGTGTAACCATTAAAGACCTTGATACAGAAGAAGAAGAAGTGTATCTTTTTGTAGCTCCAGATAAAGCAAAGCAAAAAAACAACACCAGATCTATTCTAACTGAAATGGGGTTAGCATTAGTGGGCTACAAAGAGGGGGATTTAATTAACTGGCCTTTTAAAGATGCAGATAGGCAAATGGAAATTTTAAAAGTGCAACGATTGGCTTAATTCAAGGTGTTTTACTGTTTTCAACAATCAAAAAAAATCTCGAGTATTCCTCGAGATTTTTTTTTTGTTATAATCATATTAGATTAAAATTGATCTCGTTATGTGGTTTCGGTTGTTACAGACATATTGTAAATTCGCCTTTCTTTGTGGTGCATTCTAAAAATCGCGCAAATAGCGTGGATATGTGTAACTAACTTTATGAAAAATTCAATCACTCTTTTTAAATTAATTAATTTAAAATTCATTACACTTCTAAATTTTTAGCGCTAAAACACTAATTTTTTTCGAACTAGTATTATTTCTGAAATTCGTGTTGTTGATTTGTAGAACTGTCTTCGTGGTTTTTTATGCTGTAAAAATCTC
>JAGOJA010000036.1 GCA_017995345.1 Flavobacterium sp. | reverse complement strand
TGAGTATAAATTTCAGTAGTTTTACTGCTGCTATGTCCTACTAATTTTTGTATGTAGCGCAAATCAGTTAAACTTTCTAATACATGTGTCGCATTACTATAGCGTAACCTGACAAAATCAAATTTGTTCTGGTAAATTGAATAAGCAATTGGTATTAAAAGCTGTTTTGAAAACCAAGCTTGTTCTAGCCCCGGTAGTAGTGAAAACACATGCCGGTTGAAAACCACTTTTTTCTGGTGGTGGCAGAGCGACCAAAGGAAGCTCCTGCCAGCGCCTAGAAAAAGGGTTTGAAACCAAATGGGTTGTAACGAATGACGGGAATAGCTCCTGAAATAAAACAAAGTCATCAGCGTAATCTCTTATAATTTCTTTTAGCTTTTCGAGCTTACTCGAAAACCAACACGAGTTCTCGACTGCGCTCGAACGGACAACGATAGGATAGTTTAAGTGGTTTTTAGGCATAAAAAAAACTCCACTGCTTGCTGCGCAGTGGAGTTTTGGTTGTCATAAAATAAAAGGGTTTTTAGTTAACTAATACCCATTGTCCTGAGGCGATTAAGCTTTCGGCTTTTTTATATTTCATTTCTTGTGTTTGACCGTTGGCCACGTTTTGAATCGTAACGTTGTCATTGCGATTGATTTTTGGCATGTCTCGCACGATAGTTTCGGTTACTTGACGTTGTTGGGTTTGTCCCGCTTCACGATTAGCACTTTCGCTATTTGGAATTTCATCTTTGGAAGTTGTATAATCTTCTACCGGAGCAATTTCTCTCGCTTCTTTGATATGTTGGTTTTCCTGTGCTGGCAAATCCCCTTTGAACAAGAATGAAATCACGTCTTTATTTACATTGTCGATCATTGCTCTAAACAAATTGAAAGCTTCTAATTTGTAAATAAGTAGCGGGTCTTTTTGTTCGTGAACAGCAAGTTGAACGGATTGTTTCAACTCATCCATTTTGCGTAAGTGTTTCTTCCACGCTTCATCTACAATAGACAAAGTGATGTTTTTTTCGAAATCAGCAATAAGTTGCGTTCCTTGGGTTTCGTAAGCACGTTTCAAATCAGTAACTACATTCAACGATTTTATTCCGTCTGTAAATGGAACTACGATACGCTCAAATTGGTTGTTTTTATCTTCGTAAACACTTTTTATAATAGGGAATGCTTCTCTGGCGCTTCTTGCGGTTTTCTCCGTGTAATATTCTAGCGTTGCTTTGTATATTTTACCGGTTAATTCCATTTCACTCAGCTTAGAGAACTCACTTTCGGTAACTGGCGAAGTAATAGAGAAATAGCGAATCAATTCGAATTCGAAGTTTTTAAAGCTGTTTGTTGCTTTGTTTTGATCCACAATCAACTCACACGTATCATACAGCATGTTAGCAATGTCCAATTTTAATCGCTCCCCAAATAAAGCATGTCGGCGACGTTTGTACACCACTTCACGTTGTGCATTCATTACGTCATCATATTCCAATAAACGTTTACGAACCCCAAAGTTGTTTTCTTCTACTTTTTTCTGAGCACGTTCAATTGATTTTGTCATCATCGAATGTTGGATCACTTCTCCTTCTTCAAGGCCCATACGATCCATCACTTTAGCGACTCTTTCAGAACCAAATAAACGCATTAGGTTGTCCTCAAGGGAAACATAAAACTGAGAACTTCCAGGATCACCTTGACGACCCGCACGACCACGTAACTGACGGTCGACACGACGGGAATCATGACGTTCAGTACCTACAATTGCTAATCCGCCAGCGGCTTTTACTTCGGCAGATAATTTAATATCGGTACCACGACCCGCCATGTTGGTTGCAATGGTTACTACTCCAGGTTTTCCGGCTTCTTCAACAATTTGTGCTTCTTGTTTGTGCATTTTTGCATTCAAGACATTGTGTGTAACGCCTCTCATTTTCAACATTCGGCTTAATAATTCTGAGATCTCTACCGATGTTGTACCAATAAGTACAGGTCTTCCTGCTTTAGAAAGTTCCGTTACATCTTCGATAACGGCATTGAATTTTTCACGAGTCGTTTTATAAATAAAATCTTCTTTGTCTAATCTTGCCATTGGTCTGTTAGTAGGGATTTCTACGACGTCCAATTTATAGATTTGCCATAACTCACCAGCTTCGGTAGATGCCGTTCCAGTCATACCTGCCAGTTTGTTGTACATTCTGAAGTAATTTTGTAACGTAACTGTTGCAAAGGTTTGTGTAGCTGCTTCGATTTTTACATTTTCTTTGGCTTCAATCGCTTGGTGCAATCCGTCAGAGTAACGTCGACCATCCATGATACGACCTGTTTGCTCATCTACAATCATGATTTTGTTATCCATGATTACATATTCTACATCTTTTTCAAATAAGGTGTAGGCTTTCAAAAGCTGTGTCAAGGTGTGAATACGCTCACTTTTTATACCAAAATCTTGAAATAATTGTTCTTTTTCCTCGGCTTCAGCGTCTTTATCTAATTTTTTCTTTTCGATAGCGGCAATTTCGGTTCCAATGTCTGGAAGTACAAAAAAGTCGGAGTCTGTATCTCCAGAAAGGTATTTGATTCCGTTATCCGACAATTCGACCTGATTGTTTTTTTCTTCGATAACAAAATATAATGCCTCATCAATCTTGTGCATGTCTCTTTTGTTATCCTGCATGTATTGGTTTTCTGTTTTTTGAAGTAATTGTTTAATCCCTTCTTCACTCAAAAACTTAATTAATGCTTTGTTTTTTGGTAACGCTCTGTACGCTCTTAATAATTGGAATCCACCTTCTTTAGTATTTCCTTCTTTAATTAATTTTTTTGCTTCGGATAAAAAACCGTTTGCCAGTTGGCGTTGTAAACTAACTAAGTTTTCAATTTTTGGTTTCATTTCCATGAACTCATGGCGATCTCCTTGTGGAACTGGACCTGAAATAATTAATGGCGTTCTTGCATCATCAATCAAAACCGAATCGACCTCATCGACAATAGCGTAATTGTGTTTTCTTTGTACTAAATCTTCTGGCGAATGTGCCATATTATCTCTTAAATAGTCAAAACCAAATTCATTATTGGTTCCGTAAGTGATATCAGCATCATACGCTTTTTTTCTTCCGTCTGAGCTGGGTTGGTAATTGTCGATACATTCAACAGTCATTCCGTGAAATTCGAATAATGGTGCTTTCCAAGTACTATCTCTTTTTGCCAAATAATCATTCACCGTTACTAAATGCACACCTTTTCCTGTCAAAGCATTTAAGTAAAGTGGCAAAGTTGCTACTAATGTTTTTCCTTCCCCTGTTTGCATCTCTGCTACTTTTCCTTCATGCAAAACCATTCCGCCTATTAATTGTACGTCATAGTGAATCATGTCCCAAGTAATTTCTTTACCTGCAGCGCTCCATGAATTCGCCCAAATTGAAGTGTCACCATCTAAAGTAACATAACTTTTTGTTGCTGAAAGTTCACGGTCTTGTGGAGTTGCTGTTACCACTATTTGCGTGTTGTCTTTGAAACGTCTTGCGGTTTCTTTTACAACTGCAAAAGCTTCTGGAAGGATTTCCATCAATGTTTTTTCTGTAATATCGTAGGCTTCTTTTTCAAGAGCGTCAATAGCGACATAAAGATCTTCTCTTTTGTCAATATCTACCGTGTTTTCCACTTCTTGTTTAAGGGCTACAATTTTTGCGTCCTTATCTGAACGAGCTTGTTTTATTTTGTCTTTAAAAAAAATAGTTCTACCTCTAAGTTCATCATGGGATAATGCTTTTAGGGGTTCTTCAAAAGTTTTTATTTTGTTGAGATAAGGTTGTAAAGCTTTGACATCTTTTTGGGACTTATCACCAACAAAGACTTTGATAATACTGTTTATGAAACTCATGATCTGTTTTTATTTCTATTTGTGGTACTTCAGTAAATTTAAACCAAAAAAAAGCCTCTTTTGAGACTTTTTTTATTGGTTTACCTTATTAATATTCATCCTCATTCCAAAGATAATCTTCGTCGGTTGGATAATCTGGCCATATTTCTTCCATTGATTCATATATTTCGCCTTCATCCTCTATAGATTGAAGGTTTTCTACTACTTCTAATGGAGCTCCTGCTCTAATAGCGTAGTCAATAAGTTCGTCTTTGTTAGCAGGCCACGGTGCATCACTAAGGTAGGATGCTAATTCTAATGTCCAATACATTTGTTGTCGATTTAGTTTTGTGCAAAAATAAAATTTTTACTGAAAGATACAAGTAAAAAATACTTTATTTTTAGTTAAAGTTAAGAACGTTTATTTTAGTGTTCAGGGTTTAGTATGTACTGTTCAGTTTTAAACTGCAAACTTGGTACTGTCAATTGCCAACTACTTCCTTGGTATCCATTGAACTTCGTTAGCGTTTAGGTCATGAGACAACTTTCGTGCCAACACAAAAAGGTAGTCAGAAAGTCGGTTTAAGTACTTGATTGCGATTTCAGCAACGGGTTCATTGTGGCTTAAATGAACGGCTAAACGCTCTGCTCTACGACAAACGCAACGTGCAATATGACAATATGACACAGTTGTGTGTCCGCCAGGAAGTACAAAATGAGTCATTGGCGGCAATGCTTCTTCCATAGCGTCAATTTCATTTTCCAATAATTCAATATCAGACTCGATAATTCCCAGATTTTTCAAACGAAGTTCTCCGTTTTTCATCACTTCTTTTTCAGGTGGCGTTGCTAATATAGCACCAACAGTAAATAAGCGATCTTGAATTTCTATCAAGATTTCTTTGTAATGCGTGTTCATTTCCTGATCGCGAATCAATCCTATATGGGAGTTTAGTTCGTCAACGGTTCCGTAACTTTCAATTCGGGCATGATCTTTTGGGACTCTAGTGCCGCCAAAAAGGGCAGTGGTTCCAGCGTCTCCAGTTTTTGTGTATACTTTCATTTTTGTTTTTATAAGTGATTTATTGGTCACAGAAATAGTTTAAAACTATGCACTTTAGTGCATTTCCCTTTCAGGTTCTAAAAAATTTTACCGCAGATTCGCAGATTTTTTTTTTGAGGTTATAATAAATCTGTGAATCTGCGGTTGATTTTTATTATTATAACCGTGCAGATTTTCAGTCTGCTAAAATAAATCTATGGACTTTCAGTCCATGGTGGTTTATTTGCTTGTTGAACTGATTCAGCAAATAAGCGCATTGACAACTTGACTATTTTGTAGTGTCACTTTCAATCATTCCATCTCTCAATCGAATAATTCGATTTGCGTAAGCAGCAATTTCCTCCTCGTGCGTTACTAAAATAACGGTGTTTCCATTGGCATGGATGTCTCCAAAGAGTTTCATGATTTCAAGCGATGTTTTGCTGTCCAGATTTCCCGTAGGTTCATCAGCAAGAATAATGGATGGTTTGTTTACCAAAGCTCTGGCGATAGCCACACGCTGACGTTGTCCTCCCGAAAGTTGGTTGGGTTGGTGGTCCATTCTATCTGCAAGATTTACTTGCTTTAAAACTTCGGTAGCGCGTTTGTTTCGATCTGATTTCGAAAAACCAGCATAAATCATGGGTAACGCTACATTATCGAGTGCCGTAGTTCTAGGCAAAAGATTGAAAGTCTGGAAAACAAAGCCTATTTCTTTGTTCCTAATTTCGGCTAATTCATCATCTTTCATCTGGCTAACGTCTTTTCCGTTCAGAATGTAGTTTCCGGAAGTTGGTGTGTCTAAACATCCTAATAAATTCATTAAGGTAGATTTTCCAGATCCTGAAGGTCCCATTAATGCGACATATTCACCTTTGTTTATTTCTAAATCAATGCCTTTAAGAACATAAACGATTTCATTTCCAAGCACAAAATCTCGTTTGATATTGGTTATTTTGATTAGTGGGTTTGCCATTTGAATGTATGATTTTTACCTTTGACTTTGCTCAGGCTGCTATTAAATTTGGATTTTTAAAAGTACAAAAACTTTTGAACTATGTAATAAGTAGGTGTTTTTTTAATTTGTTACAAAAAACGAATCATGAATTTTTTCTGCAAAATGATATTTCAAGTAATTTTTTATGGGAGTTTAAATAGTACTAATCTTTGATTTGTTTTAGTGAAAATTTAATTATTGGTTATTAGTAGTGCTTTTATTGGCCACAGATGAAGTTTAAAACTAGGTACTTTAGTGCATTTTGCTTTAGCTTAAAAAAATATTTAGCCACAAATTAATTAGTGTGGTGTGTAGCTAATAAATAAGTGTTGTAATCTTTCAGGGTTTTAGTCTGCCGACCAAAATTATGGATTATCAATCTCTTGTGGTTTCGTTTTTGTATGAGTGTTTTTTTAATCGTAAAACAGGTTGAAAGTTAGTCTTCAATTTTGTAAATTTTGGTGATATCATTGAATATAGCATCAAAGTCAATATTTAAATCAATTAACTTTCCGGTGTGAACATCAAAAACCCAACCATAAACTTTCAAATTTCGCTGTCTGTTTGCTCTTTGAACTTCAGCTGTTTTGATTACATTAATACATTGTTCCTGAACATTAAGTTCAACAAGTCTTTTGTATTTTTCTCCATCGTTTGTTATAGCGTTCAGCTCTTTTCTGTGAATTCGATACACATCGCGTATGTTTCTTAACCAAGGATTTAATACTCCTAAATCAGCTTGTTGCATGGCCGCTCGTACACCGCTACAGTCATAATGACCGCAAACTACAATATGATTTACTTTTAAGATGGTTACAGCATAATTGATAACCGACATCGAATTGAGGTCGGTATTAGGAACCATATTAGCAATATTGCGATGTACAAAAACTTGTCCTGGTTGCAAACCCATAAGTTCTTCGGTCGAAACCCGACTGTCTGAACAACCAATGTATAAGAATTCAGGTTTCTGTTTTTTAGCTAATTTTTCAAAATAATGATCGTCGCTTTGTAGCTTTTTAGCAATCCAATTGCGGTTATTCTCGAATATTTGTTTGACGTTCATGGGATGAATTTAGACCACAAATATAATAATCTATACACGAATGATGAAATGTTCTTTGGGTTGTTCCTGTCTAAAGAATACAAATCCCCACTGAAACGTATCAATTGTCACTGTTACTTTTGGATGTTTTTTTATAATTTCCCAAGTTTGTTTCATTTCGGCCGACCAATGAATATCATCAAAAATCCAGAGCGTTTCGTTAGTTATAGTTGGAAGCACTAATTCGAAATAGTCTAAAGTAGCTTTTTTCGAATGGTTGCCGTCAAAAAATATAAGGTTAAAGGGTAAAGGTTCAAGTTCTATGTTGTTTAAATAACGTTCAAACTCAGTTACAGCACAATTTATATTGGTCAAGCCAAATTGTGTAAATTGATTTTGGGCAATTTTTGCCGTTTCAGGACAACCTTCTAAAGTGATTATTTTTGTTTTTGTTCCAAGGCTTCGGGAGCCTAATGAAAGAGCAGCGGTTGCTAGTCCTAAGGAAGTTCCTATTTCTAAAATTGATTCAGGTTGAAAATAATGGATGATTCTAAACAGCAATTCGGCTCTTTTAGACGAAATCCCCGCAGTTTTGGCAATTTGGGCAATTTCTCTCGTATTTGATGTAAAAACTCTTGATCCAGCACCAAAATCAGTTACTTCAATGGTATTTGTATTTGCTAAAAGCGAATTTCTATACGCTCGTAAAACGGAATATTCCGGTTTCTGTTTCTTGTCATAAAAACATTTTGTCAACAAATTAAATACGAATGGAGAATGTACAGCATGCTCATTTTTGGAGTGCCAGAGAAACTGCAGGTAGGATTTTATTTGAAACAGCATAGTACTTTTTTGTTACACAGAGATTCTAAGAAAAAAGACGAAGATACACTGCGTTTTTTTAATTTTGTGGGTCTTTTGCGGTTGCTTCGCAAATCTTGGTGACAGCATGTCAAAGACGCGCTGTTGCACAACTATTTACAAAGTTGGCGCAAAGATACTAAGATAATAGGCGAAAGTCAAAAGATGCAATGACATCATCTTCACGTTTGGACTTTTGGCTTTACGACTTTGAAGCTTTACGGCTTTAAAAGTCTATATTTGCGCTCTTAAAATTAATAGTGATACCATTTCAGAAGATGACGAACGAAGAACAAATAGATGAAGGAGTAATCACATCGGAAGAAATTAACCGTTGTATTGCAATTCTCTCTCAATTAAATACGGACACAGACCAAATATTTGATATTCCAAAAGAGCAACGAACAGCTTTAATCAAAGCAGCAGGTCAGTTCTCCAGACCAGATCGTGATGAACTTTCTCGCAGAAAGAAAGACGGAAAAGCAGTTGCGAAACGCAAAAAAGAAAAGCAAGATAGAACGGCTCGCAAGGAAACCGGAATTAGGCATGCTCGTGAAGCAAGCGTTTTTAAGGCGCCAAAACTTTTGGCTTTTAATGATTTAGCACTCAAAGAACAACAAGAACTAGAAACTCCTAGGAAGTGTTACGTTTGTAAAACCGAGTTTACTAAAATGCATCACTTTTACGATACGATGTGTACGGATTGTGGCGATTTTAATTATGCAAAACGTTTTCAAACTGCAGATGTAAGCGGACAAGTGGCTGTTATCACCGGTTCTCGCCTGAAAATTGGATATCACATTACGTTGATGTTGTTGCGTGGCGGAGCAACGGTTATTGCAACGACTCGTTTTCCGGTAGATTCGGCTTTGCGTTTTTCTAAAGAAGATGATTTCATGAATTGGGGACATCGTTTGAAAATTCACGGATTAGATTTGCGTCACATTCCAAGTGTGGAAATTTTTTGCAATTTTATCGAACAAAAGTACGATCGTTTGGATATTCTTATCAATAATGCAGCGCAAACAGTACGGCGTCCTGCTGGGTTTTATACCCACATGATGGAAAACGAAGAGCGTCCCATTAATACATTGCCGCAACAAGCGCAAGAATTATTAGTAGATCATGTGAATTGTCTGGATGAATTAAAAGTATTGACATCAGGAGCTTCGTCTAATCAAAATATGCCGGTGACTTGGCACGGACCAGAACCTGGAATTGGCTTGCGGGCTTCCGCCAAATTATCACAGATTCCGTATTCGTTCGATAATGCGTTGGTGGCTAATGAAGTTTTTCCAGAAGGAGAACTTGATGCCGACTTGCAGCAAGTAGATTTGAGAAAAACAAATAGCTGGCGTTTGCGATTGGGACAAATAGAAACCACAGAAATGATTGAAGTGCAGTTGGTGAATGCTGTTGCGCCATTTGTATTGTGTAATCGCCTTTCGGAAGTGATGAAGAAAGAGAACACCGGAAAAAAACACATCATTAATGTGTCGGCAATGGAAGGGAAGTTTCATCGCTTTTTCAAGGAAGATCGTCATCCACACACAAATATGGCCAAAGCCGCCTTGAATATGCTAACGCACACATCTTCAGGAGCTTTGGCGAAAGCCGGAATTTTCATGAATGCCGTTGATACAGGTTGGGTAACCGATGAAGATCCAGCAGAATTAGCCAAAAGAAAACAGGAAGAAGAAGATTTTCAGCCACCATTAGATATTGTAGACGGTGCAGCACGAGTTATGGACCCGTTGTTTGACGGCATCAATACTGGAAAACATTGGTGCGGGAAGTTTTTGAAAGATTACAATCCGATTCCTTGGTAGAGTCTTTGAATTTATAAAACAAAAAGCCACAGCAGAATAGAATTAGATTTTATTGTGGCTTTTATTGTTACGAGCGTAAAGTCAGTGTTTTTTTAAGGCTTTTAATCAACAGGACAGTTGTTTGAGTAGTGCAGAACTTGTTAAGGTCGATTTCTTTTTGTATCTTCGTCAAATCACGATCCATTATACAATAGACGAGATTTCTTTTAGTAGCCTAATTGATAACACTACACACAAAAAAAACCCTACTTTACATTCATTGCGGGTTGGCTGCATAAAAACTCAGGTTTTAGATATTCTAAACCTTTTGCTTACTACTTGGCTAATGCCCAAAATAAGTTTCGTATTGAAACAAACAAAGCACAACAGTCTATTTATTTTGGATGTATCTAAATCTAAAATTATAAAATATGAAGTTACGAATAGGAATTGTTGGCGCTGGGCCAAGTGGATTGGCTCAACTGCGTGCATTTAAATCTGCCGAAAAAAAAGGAGAAGAAGTACCGGAAATTATTTGTTTTGAAAAACAGGAAGATTGGGGCGGGTTGTGGAATTATACGTGGCGAACTGGCGTAGGGAAATATGGCGAACCTACTCACGGAAGCATGTACAAATACCTGTGGTCAAACGGTCCAAAGGAGTGTTTAGAGTTTTCAGATTATTCTTTTGACGAGCATTTTGGTAAGCCAATTTCGTCTTATCCGCCACGATCCGTATTATTTGACTATATTCAAGGGCGCGTGCGCAAAAGTGATGTGCGTAAGTATATTCGCTTCAATACCACCACTAGATGGGTTGAGTATAACGAGGAAACAAAGCAGTTTAAAGTAATTTTGGACGATCTTGTAAACAACCGTACCTATACCGAAATTTTTGACTATTTAGTTGTTGCTACGGGGCATTTTTCAACTCCAAATATGCCTTATTTTGAAGGAGTTCAGGATTTTCCAGGGATCATAATGCACGCTCACGATTTTAGAGGAGCCGATCAATTTAAAGATAAAGACGTATTGCTTATTGGTAGTAGTTACTCTGCCGAAGATATTGGAGTGCAGAGTTACAAACATGGTGCTAAGTCGGTTACAATCAGTTATAGAAGCCAGCCTCTCGGGATGGATTGGCCAGAAGGAATGAAAGAAGTACCCTTGTTGGAAAAATTCGAAGGAGATCTTGGGTATTTTAGCGATGGCACAAGCCAACGATTTGATGCCGTGGTGATGTGTACAGGATATCAACATAAATTCCCATTTCTGCCAGACGAATTGCGACTAAAAACAGCTAATTGTTTGTATCCAGAAAACTTATACAAAGGGTTGGTTTTTAATAAACTGCCTAATTTATTGTATTTAGGGATGCAGGATCAATACTACACCTTTAATATGTTTGATGCCCAAGCTTGGTTTGCAAGGGACATTATGCAGGGTAAGATCAAATTGCCAAATGAGGAGCAGCGTAACGATGATATCAAACTATGGATGGAGCGTTCAGCAGCAAACAAAAACCATGACGATGAAGTTGATTTTCAAACGGACTATGTCAAAGATTTGATTGCAGCCACAAATTATCCAAGTTTTGATCTTGATGCGGTTGCCGTATTGTTCAAGCAGTGGCTCAAAGACAAAGACGAAAATATTCTGGAATACCGTGACAAAACCTATACTTCTGTGATTACGGGCACCAAAGCCGAAAAACACCACACCGTCTGGCTCGATGAAATGGACGATACTTTTGAGCGATTTTTATCTATAGGTCCTAAAGAAGAAAAGGAAGTAGAAACACTATAAACAATGCCTGTTGTTTGATGGAGGTAATACCAGAAAATATTGGTGCTGGAAGTTTTTGAAAGATTACAATCTGATTCCTTGTTAAAACTCCGCTAACTCCGAAGAGCAACAGAAACAAGCTTAAAAGTAAAATCCACAACAGAATTTGATTTTGTTGTGGATTTTTTATTTTACTTAGTTAGAACAGAAACATTTTTACAAAAGTTTCTAATTTTTCAAGAAAAAATAAACCCCAAAATTTCAAGCGTTACCGCTAAAAGTATTGGGGTTTTTGTGTGAAAAATCAATATTTTTTGTCATTTCGACGAAGGATAAATCTCATTTGCTGCTTTCGTTATGAGATATCGACTGTACCTCGCAAGATATTCTATCCTTCTATCTTCGCAGAAAGTTCAAACCAGCGTTCTTCTTTCTCTTCATTTTTATTAATGATGTTTAGCAATTCGTTAGCTTTCTTTTCAATGTCAGATTCAGCAATTTTTCCATCCGAAAACAATTGTTCGATAGCTATTTTTTGAGATTCTAAATCTTTTATTTCACGTTCCAGTTTCTGAAATTCTTTTTGCTCGTTGAACGTCAAATTCCCAGTAGGATTATTTTGTTTCCAATCTTTTTTTTCCGCTTTGTTTTCCTCTTTTTGAGCTACATCAGTACTGTCTTCATAGGCTCTAAAATCAGAATAGTTTCCAGGGAAATCTTCCACCACACCATCACCTCTAAAGATAAATAAGTGATCTACAATTTTATCCATGAAATATCTATCGTGAGAAACCACCAAAAGGCAACCTGGATAATCCAAAAGAAAACTTTCTAAAACATTCAACGTTACAATATCCAAGTCGTTCGTAGGCTCATCGAGAATCAAGAAGTTTGGGTTCTGAATCAATACTGTACATAAGTACAAACGTTTCAATTCACCACCGCTCAAGCGATCTACAAAATCGTACTGTTTTTTAGCATCAAACAAGAAACGCTCTAACAATTGCGATGCCGAAATCAATTTTCCTTTCATCAACGGAATGAATTCGCCGTATTCCTTAATCACATCAATCACACGCTGACCCGGTTTTGGATTGATTCCGCTTTGGGTATAATAACCTACTTTTATCGTTTCACCAATCACCACTTTTCCACCATCAAGCGGCAAAGTTCCAGTCAATAAATTCAAGAAAGTCGATTTTCCAGTTCCGTTTTTTCCAATGATTCCAATGCGTTCACCACGTTGAAAATCAAAACTGAAATTATCCATGATGACATGATCCTTGAATTTTTTGGAGATTTTGTGAAGCTCGATAATCTTGCTACCCATACGTTCCATGTTAATTTCAAGCTCGACTTTGTTTTCACGACGGCGGCTTTGTGCTTTTTCCTTGATGTCGTAAAAATCATCCTGACGTGATTTTGATTTGGTCGTTCTCGCTTTTGGCTGACGGCGCATCCATTCCAATTCTTTTACAAAAAGGTTTTGCGCTTTATCGACACTTGAATTTTCAGAGGCAATGCGCTCTTCTTTTTTCTCTAAATAATAAGAGTAATTTCCTTTGTATTGGTATAATTTACCGTTGTCTAATTCGATGATTTCATTACAAACACGTTCCAAGAAGAAACGGTCGTGCGTGACCATGAACAAGGTTATATTTTCTTTGGTAAAATAGCTTTCCAGCCATTCAATCATCTCTAAATCCAAGTGATTCGTGGGTTCATCCAGAATCAGTAAATCAGGGCGATTGATCAAAATAATCGCCAATGACAATCTTTTTTTCTGGCCACCCGAAAGATTTTTTACTTTCAGTTTGAAATCTTCCAACTTCAATTTGAACAAAATTTGTTTGTATTGCGTTTCAAAATCCCACGCATTGTGCTGATCCATTCCGTCAAAAGCCTTTTGATACGCTTCTTCATCTTCCGGATTTTCTAATGCTTTTTCATAGGCTTCAATCACTTTCAAAGTCTCATTATCCGATGCGAAAATGCTTTCCTCAATCGTTAATTCGTCTTGCAAATTGTTGTTTTGCGAAAGAAACGCCATTTTAATGCCTTTTCGCAACACAACTTGTCCAGTATCTGATTCTTCCAAACCATTGATAATACTCATGATAGTTGTTTTTCCAGAGCCGTTTTTGGCTATGAAAGCAATTTTTTGATCTTTATTAATTCCAAACGAGATGTCTTTGAACAAGGTACGTTCACCAAAAGATTTCGAGATATTTTCGACTGATAAGTAATTCACTTTGTAAGATATGAGTTATAAATTGAAAGCTATGTATGTGTTCCTAAACATAACTTTTTTGCAAAAGTAGTTCATTTTCATCGAGTTTCAAATCTTTGTGGCTCAAGTAATGTTAAAACAAAAAACGAAGGCTGTCTTTTAGCAGCGAATGATCTGGTTTTATCATTCCCGCTTTCCTTTACCAATGAAATTTGCAGTACTCCCATGAAAATAATAAGTTTTAAGTTTAGTGAAGTAATTAAGACTCATGAAAAAACATGTTTTTTAATTTTGATCAAAATAGCGTAAGTTTGAGTACTTGAAAATTTTCATCGTGAAAACAATGACTTTAAAAATAAATAGTATGCAAAGAATCGTAAGCACTGACAACAATAAGATTCTTAGTAAAAAAACAAAACTTCTTGATGAAGAAAAACAGTGTTGGTTATGACGTAGAAAGAAACTTCATTTTTTCCTATAAATTTTCAGTTGAACCCATAAATTAAAATCAAAAAAGTTAGATTTATGACTATTTGAAGATTTAAAATTACCTATTCCGTGGAGAAAGATAGTATTGTAATTTTGACGCTTTATAATACAAAAAAAATTCCAAAAAACTAAAAATATACACCTTGCAACTATCCGTCATCATTCTCAATTACAACGTTCGCTATTTTCTGGAGCTCTGTGTTCTGAGCGTTCAAAAAGCGTTAGAAACCATTGAAGGCGAAATTATTGTAATCGATAATAATTCTTCCGATGACAGTTGTACGATGATGAAACAGCGTTTTCCAAAAGTAAAACTCATTCAAAACAAGGAAAATGTAGGTTTCCCAAAAGGCAATAATATAGGAGTTGCTCAAGCTCAAGGCGAATACATTTGCATTCTCAATCCGGATACCGTTGTTGCCGAAGATACGTTTACGAAAGTACTGGCTTTCGCCAAAAGGCAAAAAAACTTAGGAATTGTGGGTTGCAAACTTATCGATGGAGCCGGGAATTTTCTGCCAGAAAGCAAACGAGGTGTTCCAACTCCGTGGGTTGCTTTTACTAAAATTAGCGGTTTGTATAAATTGTTTCCAAAGTCAAAAATATTCGGGGAGTATTATGCGGGGCATTTGAACGAAAACCAAACCGGAAAAGTAGCCATTCTTGTGGGGGCTTTTATGGTTATGAAAAGAGATTTATACCTTGAAGTAGGTGGTTTTGATGAAGATTGTTTCATGTATTCCGATGATATTGATTTGTCATACCAGATTTTGAAAAAAGGGAAGTCCAATTATTATTTTGATGAAAGTGCCGTAATTCATTATAAAGGCGAAAGTACAATTAAGGATGAAACGTACCTGAAGCGGTTTCAAGAAGCGATGCAATTTTTTTATAAAAAGCATTTTAAAGTCTCGGTTTTATTTTCGGCTTTTATGAACATAGGAATTGTCTTTTTTTCTTTGATAAAAATGTTTCAAGGAAAAACCTTGCCAAACTTTGGGGTAAAAAGAACGCCGAAATCATTTCTTTTGTGCTCGGCTAACGAAAAACTGCTAAACAAACTCCGCTTGGTTTTGCAAAATAAAGTTGCTTTCCACGATTTAAAAACAGAAAAAATGGTAAATTTGTATTCTGTTAAAAATAAAGAAGCAACGGAAGTTATTTTAGATAACGAATTCATCTCGTTCAAAGAGAGTATCGCGATTCTTGAATCACATAAGAATAAAGGATTTACCTTTAAAATCTTACCAAAAAATGCTGATTTTTTAATAGGAAGTAACAATAGTAACGAGAGAGGTGAGGTTGTAAAAACAGAGTAATAAATATATTTAATGTAATTTATATTTGAAATATTCACTAATTTCGCAAAATAAAAATCAAAATCACCTTTTAGAGTAGCAATATGGCAAGATTTGAATTAAAACTTCCTAAAATGGGAGAAAGTGTTGCGGAAGCAACCATTACGAACTGGTTGAAAGAAGTTGGAGATAAAATTGAAGCTGACGAAGCCGTACTTGAAATTGCTACAGATAAAGTAGACAGCGAAGTGCCAAGCGAAGTTTCGGGAATTTTGGTAGAACAATTGTTTGGAAAAGATGATCTAGTTCAAGTAGGTCAGACTATTGCAATTATTGAAACCGAAGGCGGAGCATTGGAGTCAATTGTTAATGAAGCTGCAGCTCCTGAGGTAGTTGCGGAAGTGACTAGAACCGTGGATGCCCCTAAAGAAAGTGTTGCTGCTCCGGTTGATTTCTCTGATTCTGAAAAATTCTTATCGCCTTTGGTGAAAAATATAGCTAAGGAAGAAGGAGTTTCAGTGGCAGAATTGGAAGCAATTTCCGGAACAGGAAAAGAAGGAAGAGTAACTAAAAATGATATTTTAGACTACGTAAAAAATAGAACAAACCAACCTGTGGTTGCTGCTCCGGTTGCAGCGGTTCAAAAACCAGTTCCAGTTGTTCAAAAAGCAGCACCAGTATTTGTAAGTGGTGGTGATGAAGTGATAGAAATGGACAGAATGCGCAAGCTAATTGCGGGTTATATGGTCGCATCTGTACAAACATCGGCTCACGTACAATCGTTTATCGAAGTTGATGTGACGAATATTGTGAAATGGAGAGAGAAAAATAAAGTTGCTTTCGAAAAAAGAGAAGGAGAGAAGTTGACCTACACGCCAATTTTCATGGAAGCAGTTGCAAAAGCGATAAAAGATTATCCGGGAATGAATATTTCTGTTGAAGGAGATTTTATCATCAAAAAGAAAAACATCAACCTAGGAATGGCTGCCTCGTTACCAAACGGAAACTTAATTGTCCCTGTTATTAAAAATGCAGATCAATTGAATTTAGTAGGAATGGCCAAAGCTGTAAACGATTTAGGAGGTCGAGCCAAAGCTGGGAAACTAAAACCGGACGACACACAAGGCGGCACCTATACGGTTACGAATGTGGGAACTTTTGGAAGTGTTTTTGGTACGCCAATTTTAAATCAGCCGCAAGTGGGAATTTTAGCCCTTGGAGCAATCCGTAAAATGCCGGCAGTAATCGAAACGCCTGAGGGAGATTTTATTGGAATTCGCCAAAAAATGTTCTTGTCGCACAGCTATGACCATAGAGTGGTGGATGGCGCTTTAGGAGGCAGTTTTGTAAAACGTGTAGCGGAATACTTAGAAGCTTTTGACGTCAACAGAGATTTTTAAAAGTTTATAATTACAATACAAACCCGATTGATCTTCAAAAATCAATCGGGTTTTCTTTTTTTTTACGGTTTTTAGAACTTTAAACGTAGAAGTTTAAATGAAATCAAACCCAAATTTCTATATTTGTACTCATACAAAAATTAAAAATGGAACTCAAACTCAATAAACCAATTTGCTTTTTCGATCTTGAAACCACAGGAATTGATATTGGAAAAGATAGAATTGTAGAAATCTCAATATTCAAAGTTTTTCCAAACGGAAACAAAGAAAGTAAAACCTGGCTGGTAAATCCAACAATCCCAATTCCCCCGGAAACCACGGCTTTTCACGGAATTACAGATGAAAAAGTGGCAAACGAGCCTACTTTTGCTGAACTAGCGTCACAAGTGTATGCTATGATTAAAGACAGTGATTTGGCTGGATTTAATTCGGATCGTTTTGATATTCCGTTATTGGCAGAAGAAATGTTACGTGCTGGAGTAGATTTTGACATGAAGAACAGAGTTTCGGTTGATGTGCAGACTGTTTTTCATAAAATGGAAGAGCGTACTTTAAGCGCGGCTCACCAGTTCTATTGTGGGAAAACCCTTGAAAATGCGCATTCTGCAGAAGCGGATACCATGGCTACTTATGAAATTTTGAAAGCACAATTGGATCGCTATCCAGAACTGGAAAATGATGTAAAATCATTGTCAGAGTTTACGACAAGAAAGAAAATTGCTGATTTTGCAGGAATGATTGCTTTTGATAAGGACGATGAGGAAATTTTTACTTTTGGAAAACACAAAGGTGTTAAAGTGGATAAAATCCTAGAAACAGAACCTGGTTATTTCAGTTGGATACAAAATGCGGATTTCCCTTTGTATACCAAAAAAGTTTTAACAGCCATTAAACTTAGAAAACTAAACACGAAATAAGTGAAAAGTGAGAAATATATTCACTTTTCATCATTTACTTTTCATTACACATTACTTACTTTAAAAAATGAAAATAATCTGCATCGGTAGAAATTATGCCAATCACATAGCGGAATTGCAAAACGAAAAACCTACAGAACCAGTAGTTTTTTTAAAACCGGATTCGGCCATTTTATTGAAACAACACCCATTTGTAATTCCGGAATTTTCAGATGATGTACACCATGAAATCGAAATTATTGTCAAAATAAACAAAGTAGGGAAATACATCGAGCCTAAATTTGCTCATAAATATTATGACGAAATTAGTGTGGGAATCGATTTTACCGCTCGTGACTTACAAGGAAAACTAAAAGCAAAAGGATTGCCTTGGGAAAAAGCAAAAGCATTTGACGGTTCGGCGGTTATAGGTGAATTTTTGCCGAAAAATCAATTTAGTTCATTAGAAAATATTACTTTTGAATTGACCAATAATAACAAAACGGTACAAATGGGTAATTCTAGTTTTATGTTGTGGAAAATTGATGAACTCATTTCGTATGTTTCTCAATTCTTTACATTAAAAATTGGCGATATTATTTTTACCGGAACTCCAGAAGGAGTTGCGGCGGTAAAGCCGGATGATGTTTTAGAAGGTTTTTTAGAAGGACAACAACTATTTAGAATACAAGTAAAATAATGGCTATAAATTACAACCTTTCAAAAGTGTACGCGCTTTCAGACAACGATCCGCAATTTGTAAATGAGATTCTGACCTTATTTGTTACCGAAGTTCCAGATGATTTACTACAAATCAAAGAAGGGATAGAAAAGAAAGACCACAAGCATGCTTATGCTTATGCACACAAGATAAAACCAAGCTTAGATTTAATGGGTTTGAACGTGGCTTTTGAAGAGATTCTTCAGATAGAAGCCTGGACAAAAGTGGAAGGCAAAAAGAAAGACATCAAAGAAACTTTTAAGAGTGTCAAGAATCAGGTAAAAGATGCAATCAAAGAAATAAAAAAAGACTTTGATTTGTAGCACCTGGGCGTGACCATTCTTCCATTATCATTACAGAACGGTCGGGCTATCTGTTACAATCTTTTTTTAGTTCGCTATCGCTTCATAAAAAAAGGATTTTCACGACTATCCCTCACGCGAAAACGAAAATTGCTACGGAGTCTATTGCTCTTTTTTTTTTTCAAAAATTACAAAGTAATAGTAGAAATTATAACAAATGAAAGCAGCCATAGTTACTATAGGTGACGAAATTTTAATAGGTCAAATTGTTGATACTAATTCTAGTTTTATTGCCAAATCATTAGATAAAATAGGTGTTGAAATTAGCGAGATGATTTCAATAAGTGATGATAAAAAACACATTTTAGATACGTTTGCCTCGCTTCAAAACAAAGTTGAATTAGTTGTAATCACGGGTGGTTTAGGGCCAACAAAAGATGATGTGACCAAAAAGACATTTTGTGATTATTTTGAAGATGAGTTAGTTGTCGATCAAAAAGTGCTTGCTCATGTCACGCTGCTTATAGAAGGCTTTTATAAGCGAACAATTACACAAATCAATAAAGATCAAGCCTTAGTGCCTTCAAAATGTACGGTGCTTCACAATCAGGTGGGTACCGCTCCCGGAATGTGGATGAAAAAGGGAAATACCGTTTTTGTATCGCTTCCCGGAGTGCCTTATGAAATGAAATATTTGGTTGAAAATGAAATCATTCCAAAAATCATTCGAGAATACAAACGACCGTTTATTATTCATAAAACAATCTTGACTTGCGGTCAAGGCGAAAGTCTTGTGGCGGAGCGTATTGAATATTGGGAAAATAACCTTCCTAAATTCATTAGATTGGCTTATTTACCCGCAGCAGGAATAGTTCGTTTAAGACTTTCCGCAAGAGGCATCAATAAAGAACAACTAGAAGTTGCAATCGCGGAGAGTGTAAAATTACTAGATGCAATAATTCATGATATCATTGTGGGTTTTGATGATGAAGAAACTATTGAAGTGGTGGTAGGAAAGCTATTGGAAAAACAAAACAAAACCATTTCAACTGCTGAAAGTTGTACAGGAGGTAAGATTGCCGAAGTTTTGACATCAGTTTCAGGTTCTTCAAAATATTTTAAGGGAAGTGTGGTTTCCTATGCAACAGATGTAAAGATTGATGTTTTAGGTATCTCTGAAAGCTTGATAAAAGAATATTCTGTGGTGAGTCGAGAAGTAGTTTCTGCGATGGCTTTGAGTATAAAGAAAATGATGAAAACAGATTATGCAATTGCGACAACAGGAAATGCCGGGCCGTCAAAAGGAGACTCAAATGCAGAAATCGGAACAGTTTTTATCGCATTGGCTACTCCAAATGAAATAATTGTAGAAGAATTTGATTTTGGTCAACCCCGTGAAAAAGTGATAGATAGGGCGGTAAATAAAAGTTTAGAGCTATTACAGAAAGAAATTTTAAAAAATGTGTAATAATATTGTTGGTTAATAGGTTTATTTTTCTTTTCTTTGCACCCTGATTTTGAATAACGATAAAAGATAAGATATAATGTCAAGAGTTTGCGACCTTACAGGTAAAAGAGCGATGGTAGGAAACAACGTTTCTCACGCCATGAATAAAACTAAGAGAAAATTTTCTGTTAACTTAGTAAAAAAGCGTTTTTATCTTCCAGAAGAAGACAGATGGATTACTCTAAGAGTAGCTGCATCTACGGTAAAAACAATTAATAAAAATGGAATTGCTGCAGTTTTGAAAAAAGCTCAATCGCAAGGATTTATCAAATAATCTATTCCAAAGAAAACAAATAGCAAGATGGCAAAGAAAGGTAATAGAATCCAAGTAATTTTAGAATGTACTGAGCACAAAACAACAGGTGTTGCAGGAACTTCAAGATACATAACTACAAAGAACAAAAAAAATACTCCGGACAGATTAGAGATTAAGAAATTTAATCCAATCTTGAAGCGTGTAACTGTTCACAAAGAAATTAAATAATAATTAGAGATTTTAATATAAATTTCAAATGGAAACATTTGTTGATTTTATAAAAATTTCAAATACACATTTGAATCATGGCAAAGAAAACCGTAGCATCGTTACAAACAGCTTCAAAGAGATTATCAAAAGCCATCAAAATGGTGAAATCTCCTAAAACAGGTGCATATACATTCGTAGAATCTATTATGTCTCCAGAATCAGTTGATGAATTCTTGAAAAAGAAATAATATTCAATTAGCATTATATAGAAAAGCTACTTTCATTCGGAAGTAGCTTTTTTATTTTCTATATTTACCATTAGAACACGTATAGGTTTTTTGAACTTAAACACTTCATTCTTAATACTATTTATACAATGAGTTTTTTTAAAAGAATATTTTCATCAGAGAAAAAAGAAACATTAGACAAAAGTCTTGAAAAATCAAAAACAAATTTCTTTTCGAAGTTAACCAAGGCGGTTGCAGGAAAGTCAAAAGTGGATGATGAAGTCCTAGATAATTTAGAGGAAATATTAGTTGCCTCTGATGTTGGTGTAAATACAACCTTAAAGATTATTACTCGTATAGAAAGTCGTGTGGCCTCAGATAAATATTTGGGAATCGATGAACTCAATCAAATCCTGAGAGAAGAAATTGCGGCCTTATTATCGGAAACTAATTCCGGTGAAGCAACTGAATTTATAATTCCAATTCAGACCAAGCCTTATGTTTTAATGGTGGTAGGCGTGAATGGAGTTGGAAAAACCACCACTATTGGTAAACTGGCCTATCAATTTAAGAAAGCAGGTCATAATGTGGTTTTAGGTGCAGCCGATACTTTTCGTGCCGCAGCTATTGATCAATTACAAATTTGGGCGGATCGAGTAGGTGTTCCTATTGTTCGTCAAGATATGGGAAGTGATCCAGCTTCGGTAGCTTTTGATACCTTACAATCGGCTGTGGCACAGAATGCAGATATTGTTATTATTGATACTGCGGGACGTTTGCATAATAAAATTAATTTAATGAACGAGTTGACCAAAGTAAAACGAGTAATGCAGAAAGTGGTTGGTGATGCGCCACACGATGTATTATTAGTTTTAGATGGCTCCACTGGTCAAAATGCTTTTGAGCAAGCCAAACAATTTACTGCTGCCACAGAGGTCACTTGTTTAGCAGTGACTAAACTAGACGGAACTGCAAAAGGTGGTGTTGTTATTGGAATTTCAGATCAGTTTAAAATTCCTGTAAAATATATAGGTGTAGGTGAAGGAATTGAGGATCTTCAGGTTTTTAATAAGTATGAGTTTGTAGATAGTTTTTTTAAATAATTTGTTAAATTATGAATTTTTCTTCTTTAAAAAATATACCTACGATGTTTTTTTATTTAGCTAGTGTCATTTCGTTTGTTTTAGCGAATCTTATCCGCGATAAAAATGCAATGTTTTACTATATATTATTGCTTATTGGGTTGATAAGCTTTTTTTTAGGTATTAGGAGTCGCATAAAAACAAAGTAGATTATTGATACAAAACATTGCTATTATTTTTAACACAATAACTGCAAATTTGGATAAGGATAACGCTATATTTTAGACAACCTTGCTTCCTATAAGTACTACAGTCTTGTTGAAAAACACATTTTTTTAGGTTATTTTTCACTAAAGATATATACATATTTTGTCTAGCAATTGTGATAGAACTTCATGGGAACTTAGCTTTTGATTGTGGTAGATAAAAGCTGTTTTCTTTGTTTAGCCAACATAAGTTGCCATAGTGCAGATTCGTGTTTTATGATTTTTTTTAGCTTCGTTACAATATCTTTTACTAACGACAACATCCTTTTTTAGCTACTTTATTGTAAAGCTATTTTCTAAATTGTGCTATGTGTTGTGTCGTATTGTAATAGGCACAGTTTTTTCTATCCACTATCCAAAAACGATCCATTGCTGTTGTACCGCTGCATCTAGTATTGTGATAAGCGTTTCTTGATTGTTCAAGCTTTTGTTTTTGCAGAAGGTCATTTTTCCCAATTTTCAGAACTGCAGCTGATGTAAAATAATGCTATTAAGAAGTTAAAGATTATTTTTGAGCTGTTGCTCTTTGTGTATTTTTATAAGACTAAAAACATGAAAAATAGTTTAGTGTGTTTCAGGTATTTTTGTTTTATTTGGGTTTAATAAGTTTAACTTTGTTATTGAAATGTAAACGACTATAGTAGTTCAATACCTCTAGCCCCGATAGAAGCGGCATCCCACGCTTTTTTGCGTGGATACAGCGGATAGCGGGATTAAGCTCCTAAAAAAAAGATTAATTATATGAAAAAGACCTTTGGAATTTTATTTATTTCATTATTATTTGTTGCTTGTCAACAAAAGATTAAACCAGCTGATATTGCTAAAATAAATGGCTATTGGGAAATCGAGAAAGTTACTTTTGATAAAGGGAAAGACAAGGATTATGGAATGAATGAAAGTTATGATTACTTTGAAATTATAGACAATAAAGGGATTCGGAAGAAAGTGATGCCGCAATTAGACGGGACTTTTTTAGTGAACAAGACCTTTGAAAACGTTACAGTTCGATTTGCAGATGATAAAGTATTTTTAGATTATTCGACATCATATATGAAATGGAGTGAGGAATTGATTACTTTGTCAGCGGATGAATTAGTACTGTTGAACAAAGAAAAGATTGAGTACCATTATAAAAAAGCAACACCAATAAACCTACTAGGAGATGGCAAAACGACTAAATAATCAGAGTACGATAGGGGATGTTTTGAAACAAATTATCCAAGTGAATAAACTGCAACCTGGAATGGACCAAATTGACGTGAAAGACGCTTGGAAAAACTTAATGGGAAACGGCGTGAACAGTTATACCAACAATGTGGTTTTGAAAGGTTCAACATTATATGTGGAGTTAACTTCGTCCGTTTTAAGGGAGGAATTGAGTCATGGGAAGTCCAAAATTGTGGCTATGATCAATGAAGAATTAAGACGTGATGTGGTAAAGGATGTTGTTCTTAGATAGTGAGAAAGTCAAGAATGAAGAGTATAAAGTGTTTAGTTTATAAAAAAAAATCCCGTTTCACATAATCGAAACGGGATTTTACATTTTGTATTATTTTTAGTTTTAATTTATGACTGAACACTAAATAAAACTGATCACTCAATACTAGAACTGCTCTCTTCCAGCAAAATGGAAAGCACCTTCGATAGCTGCGTTTTCATCGCTATCAGAACCGTGAACTGCATTTTCTCCAATAGAAGTTGCATAAGCTTTACGTATAGTTCCTTCAGCAGCATCAGCTGGGTTTGTAGCACCAATTAAAGTTCTGAAATCTTCAACTGCATTGTCTTTTTCTAAAATAGCAGCAACGATTGGTCCTCTTGACATGAATTCAACTAATTCACCGTAGAAAGGTCTTGCAGCATGTACTTCGTAAAAAGCTTGAGCATCAGCAACAGTAAGTTGCGTTAATTTTAAAGAAACAATTTTGAAACCTGCGTTTGTAATCATTGCAAGAATGTTTCCGATGTGTCCGTTAGCAACAGCATCAGGCTTAATCATTGTAAAAGTTCTATTAGTAGCCATCTTTTTTTTGTTTTTATAATTTTGTGCAAAAGTAAACTTTTTTTATTGAATAGCGTTATGATTTTTGCAATAACTAATCTAAATAAATTTATAGTATAATTACTTCAAATTTATTTTCTAACGGTTTCAATTGATTGATAATCATTGGGATCAGGTTTTCTCCATTTTCTAAATAAAATTCAGAAAAATTTGCTTGACGTTCTTGTAAACTTTGGTTTGGAAACAATTCATTTTGCAAATCGGTGATGCGATGTAAAATTTCGCTTAATTTTCTTTTTTGTGCTTTAAGCAAACGTTTTTGTAAGTTTTCCAGTCCTTTGGTTTGTTTCGCCTCCTGCGCTTTTACAGCTCCCAAAAAGGACTCGTCGGTTTGAGATGCTAATGAATAAAGATTTTCGAACTGTAATTTTAATTGTTGTTTCAAGTTGTCTAAATCTATTGGAAATCCTGATAATTGTTTGGTTTTATCGTTAATTAAAAGAGCTTGTTTCAAAAATAAATCTTCCCAGCTCAACGCTAGTTTGTCTGCTTTTTTAACTTGTTTTTCAGTAGCCAGTAGAACGGAGTTTCTAAGTAAAAGCATTGGGAAAGTCACTTTTGCAGCAGCGAAAAATGATTTTAGTTCCAACCAATACGCAATTTCTCCGCCTCCGCCAATGTAGCATAAATTAGGTAAAATCACCTCTTGATACAACGGACGCATGATTACATTTGGACTGAACTTCTCAGGATGATTCTCTAGTAATTTTAAGATTTCAGTTTCAGAAAATTCAATGTTAGTGTGGTTTACTTTGAATTTATCATTTTC
>JAGOJA010000118.1 GCA_017995345.1 Flavobacterium sp. | reverse complement strand
CACTTCCTATTTTACTTGCGCCTGCGCCTTCGTATTCTTTGAGTTTGGTAAAAGAAAATGCAATTCCTAATGCCGTGGCAATCGTAACCATCCAAAAGAATCGGTCTCCAAAAGTAGATGCAAAACTGGTTGGATCGTTTACTATTTCAAAATTGGCTTTTAGTACGTCGGAAATCGAATTGCTTCCCCAATGTGAAAGACCAACGGCTGTAAAAGCGACTCCCAAAATCACCATTAAGTCCGTTAAACTAGGGTTTCTCGTTACGTTAGCAGCATAAGCAGTCACTTTTTCTTTCAGTTCTTCGATGGAACTCGTATCCGCCTTTAGCCATTTGTCTATTTTTTCTTTTCGGCCAATACCAAATAGTAAAAAGGCCATCCAAATATTAGCCACCACAATATCCACCAATACCATGGCTCCGTATTTTTCCTGATTGTATTGAAATACTTCGAGCATAGCGGCTTGATTCGCGCCACCACCAATCCAACTTCCGGCTATGGTAGAAAGCCCACGCCAAACGGCATCAAAACCAGCGCCTCCCACTGTTGCCGGAGAAAATAGAGAGGTAATTAAAACGGCAAGCGGAGCACCAACAATAACGCCAACTGTTCCTGTAAAAAACATAATCAAAGCTTTAGGTCCCAATTTGAACATGGCTTTCAGGTCAATGCTTAAGGTCATCAAAACCAAAGCTGCAGGAAGTAAATACCTACTGGCTATAAAATAAATAGATGATTTTTTAGTAATAATTTCCCCGTTTTCGCTCATTTCGCTCCATTCTGGTGAAATAATATTTAATGAACTGAAAATAGAAGGAAGTAAATAACACATCAACAACGATGGAAAAACTATATAGAATTTTTTCCAAAAACCTTCTTTGAGCGAGGAGGTATAAAATACAAAAGCCAACAACAGCATTAATAATCCAAAAACTATAGAGTCGTCTGTAATAAAAGGTGGGTTTATCATATTTTTCAATTTGCCCGCAAAATAAGATAATTTTTGTCAGGACTACAATTTCGGAGAAAATACTAGTAACTATTTTACGTGATTACGCTTTACTTGTACCAATACTAAAAAATAGCCACGAATTCACTAATCGAGCTAGTTAAAACCTCCTAAAACAAAAGCTTTAGAAATTTTAATTAAAAAAATTTGTGAATTCGTGGCAAAAAAATAATTAGCTCATAATGCGGACAGTCCTATTTTATTTTATAATCATTAAAGTTTTAATTCTTAAATACCGTTTTCCCGTCTTTGGTTAATTCAAGGTTTTCTCCTTTTCCTCGTAATTCATAATGGTCGTTTTTGTACCAAATTCCAGAAGCTGGCTTTTGACCGGCTAACTCAAGCTCTTCACCGCCATCTAAATACACTTTTACACTATTTGTTGTGTTATTGTAAGTCATATCCAGCGTTTGTCCTTCCTTATTTTTTAGCACTGTTTTTACAATATGGTCTTTATGTGTAAAAACCACTTTTCCGTCTTTTTTCAAATCTATGTCGTTTCCTTTTCCTGTCAATTCGAAATTATCGTTTTTATACCAAATTCCTGATGCCGGTTTTTGATCTAGCAATTCAATCGTTTCTCCAATAAAATGGAGCGTTGCAGTTCCTTTGGTATTGTTAAAGGACATTTCTAATTTCTTCCCGTCTTTATCAGTTGACGAAAGAACCACAATGTCATCAGCAGCTTTTTCAACTGATTCAGTAGTTGGCGTTTCTGTGTTTTCTTGCTTTGGTGCTTCTTTACAAGAATTCAAAAATAAGGCTGCTAGCATTGCGATTGTCAAAAATTTCTTTGTCATTTTTTTGTTTAATTATTGTTTAAATTTATCTAGTTTATACACTATTACTGTTTGTACCAAAAATCAGACCATTATGTTCCCGGACATACAATTAGTGCACTTTCTATTGATTAATTCCGATGGATTTAACGATCCTTTTTTTAAATTTTGAAATTACAGTTTTCCTTTATTGATGCAGTGTTTGTGTACGGGTTGAAAATTTGCTATAATTGTCAAAAAAAAACATTAAAACCAGCTGAAAAACTACTTTAAAAAAAAAGAGGAGACTAAATTCTCTAAATACTCCTCAATTAATTTTACAATAATTCCATAAGTCCTGCCAGTGAACGGTTTTTTTATTTAGTTCTCTTTATCTTTTCTAGATTCTGTCTTGTAGAAAACACGTCAGCAATATGTATAAAGTTCTTTTTTTCGTCAATACTATAAATAATTTTGAACTTCATTTATTTGTATTTTGCTAAAAGTTCAGAGCTAGTTTTGTAGCGACCGTTTTTAAAATCATCTTCAGACTTATCAATGCCTTAGTTGAATTCTTTAATTGACATTGGTTTGAATGAATCGCTATTATTTCTATTTTTCATCAAACTTTCAAACTGAGAAATAACATCTTCTCTTTGAAGTTTAAGAAACTCTTATATAAATTCTAATTTGTTAGTTTGTAAATCCATCTTTTAGTTATTTTTTAAAATTTACAAATTATCTTTAAACAGTTTAATCTTTCTACAGGATTTTACACGCAGCTTGCTGCTAACGACAGTTCGTCTAAAAACCTCTAAACGAACTGATTTTTGTTAATTAGAAAGTAAATATAGGTGATTTAAACTACAATTATTTGTCTTTTTGAAAAAAGAAATTTGATTTAGTTTTTCAAAAAAGGAGTTGTAAAAAGCGTTAAAAACGTCTTTTAGAGCTCTTAAATATAAAGCCAATATTTTTAGATATTGTTTTAGTAGATTTTGGTCAAGTAAGTTAAAGATTGCCATATGTTTTATGCTTCGAAAATCAATCCTATATCAGTTCAAGCGTGTTTAATAGTTTTCTTAGAGATCATTTTTTTTGTGTTATTCGTATTGTTTGATCACTTTTGTGGGCACAGTTTACAAAAATGCGCTAACTGTTGTGGTATGTTAGCGCGATCGGGATTCCAACATTCAAATTCAGAATTTTTAGATACTGTTTTAGTAGATTTTTGTCAACCAAATTAAAAATTTGATTTAGGCTTCAGGCTTCGAAAATCAATCGTATATCAGTTCAAGCGTGTTTTATAGTTTTCTGAGAAATGATATTCTTTGTGTTATTTGTATTGTTTGCTCACTTTTGTGGACACAGTTTACAAAACTGCGCTAACTGTTGTGCGATGTTAGCGCGATCGGGTCTATTGCTTACTAGCTGTTATAGCCAGTGGTTCTTTTCGTCATTGTCCACCATGTTTAATTATTTTTCCTTTTTCTTATGTTTCGTTTTGTTCGTCTTCAATATATTGTTCGTCTTCAGTTGGATAGAAGGAAACCCAAACTTCCACTAAATAGTCGTGAAAACCCCAGCCAATTCCGCTTGTGTCGTCAACAACTTTATCAACTCGGTCTTCAAATTTAGCCAAAAGATTTTCTTTGTCCATTAAGGTTAAACTGTCGAAGAAAGTTGTCGCCAAACTCTTGTAAAACGACTCGTTAATGTCGCCATAGTCATTTGTAAATTTCACTCCAGTTTCCACGTAAATAAGCATTAGGTCCGCGAGTAAATCAGCCGAAGTTCCCATTTTTTTGAAGTCGCTGATTGCTTGTTTTCCGTCTTTGAGTTTGTAGTTGTTACCACGCTTTGGATATAACGCTTCAAAAATTTTGTCACGGTATTTCTCAAAAAGTACTCTTTCGTTTGGATTTACATAAAAGTCGAAAAACTCTTTAACGGACTTGTTATTTTTATACTGGACAGCAATAAGGTCAATGAGTTTGTCCTTGTCGAGTTTTTTTAATTCTTTTTTTATATGTGTCAGTCCCATGCTTCTTTATTGTTACGGTCGTCCCACCATTGGCTATAACGTCAGTCTGTGAAAAAACTTCGGTATTTACAAAAACAAATATAACAAAATAGTTGTAATAAAGTACTAAATTTCGTATTTCTAAACATGCAACACATCAGAGGGATTTCCCGCAACCAAATGACTATCGATAGTTTAGAATCTAGTATTTCTGCTAATAATCCCATCCGATTCATCGATGCTTTTGTCGGGCATATTGACTTGAAAGCATTAGGTTTTGAAGTGCAAACCCTAAAAACCGAGGGTCGTCCCAGTTTTGATTCCAAAATTTTACTCAAACTCTATTTGTACGGCTATTTCAAGGGACGTAGTAGTTCGCGTAAACTCGAAAAAGTCCTTTCTTGCCTAAATGTCCGTGTTGTAAAACGGGTAATTTACACCGGACAGCAGTTTTTGACCAGCGTGGTCCACCTGCTTGGTATCTTGGCGGTGGCCAAAATCTAGATCCCTGTCAAAACTAATTTTATGGCTAAGGGAACTTGTGTACAAAAGTGACCGAAAACACGAAACTAAACCCAAAATCCTTCTCAAAAAAAAAGAGGACACTAAATCCTCTTGACATTCTCTCTCAAAACTTTACGATAACTCCATAGTTCCTGCCAGTGGACGGTTCCGTTCAACCGGAGTTTCATTGTTCGTGCTGCGCACGCAACGAAGCTGTTGGGCGATCGCTTTTTTTTCTTGTGTTCTTAAAATGGTAGGTTTTCCCAATCTGAATTTTCGACTTCGACTACTACATTTTTTACTTTAATTTTATTTTCAATTGATTCTATGAATTTAATTGAATTTGTAACATTATTGAATATTAAAACACTTTCAGAATAGTTTAAAATTTGATTGTCGTGAGCCAAGCTTCTATTATTTCTTACATCATTAAATGCTTCAATTATATTAATAGAATATTTTAAAATTTTCTGACTCATTTCAGATTCAACTTTTCCATTTACGACAATAAATTTCAAGTATTTACCAAAAATTGCGTTTAAAGATTCTTCTTTAGTTATTTCAATTTCGTGATTTCCACAAAGTTTTCTAATAAATTTCATCAAATATGTGTGTAATCTATCAAGTGCAACTTCAGGTTCGCTTTTTTCAATACTTTCTTTAATAGATTTCGCTAATAAACTAAAATCTTTGTCATTATCATCTTCTCGTATAACTTCAATTTCTGTAACTATATTATTTTCCGCTAATTTATTTACTATCTTAAGACACTCATCAAATAAAATTTGTTCTCGCTCACTAATTTGATTGTGAGATATCTTTTTTTGTCTTTCCAATATTGTAACATTTCATTAGTAAGTTTTCCAACTAAATAATTATTTTCTTTTTGCCAAATGGTTAGAAGTCTATTTGCTTTTGAATCTCCATTATCACTATATTTATCGTCGTATAATTCAATATTATTTGTTTCAAAAATAAAATTATTTAGCGTTCTGTTTGAAAAATCAAGGACATATCCATTATCCATCTCAAAAATTTTTTCGAGTTTTAATTTTTCTATTCTATTTAATTCTCCGTTTTTTTCGAAAGTGTCGCACAACTTGTATATATCTTCTTAACGCCTGTAAGGTATTGTATTTATTGGTACTCCTTAATTTTTAAAACCCTCTAGTACAACATAAGTACAACAAATCAGAATACTTTTATTTGACTATAGATCCCAATATTATTAAGCTGCGCTTGGCGGTTCATTGCTTGATACTCTGCTAGCTTGCCACAATAATACTGTTGAGTTGCTTTAGCATACCCATTTTGTAAAAGTAATTCATTTAAACATAATCCACTAGGCAAAATTACATATCCCAATTGCCTGTTCCAGTAGTCGTAATAGTTCTCCTGTTCAGTAATGATAGTTACAACCGTTTTAGGCGGTGCAACCGACAAAACGAAGTGCAAGGATTGCAAACCAAATTGGAGCAATAATTGGGCAGGCAAACTGCTTTTCTCTTCGTCCTCTTTCATCTTTCTATTAATCTTTACTTCTGGTGCATCTAAACCATAAAGACGGATTTCTTTTTTCATTTGAGTGAAACGATTGCAAATGATGATGCTATCACCATCAAGGACTTCTTCAATTTGCCAATGGGTTTCCACTATGTACGGTGCTTTTGCGTTGTATTGCATTGATTTACAGTATTTTAAGTTATTGATAATCAAAGATAATACTTGAAATTTGTCTTATGAATTTTATCTAATTATTAATCCATTAAAACTTAAAAAAATGGCAAGACAGAAAGGTGTTATCAAGTATGTTGGAACTCTTGGAGATATCCGACATTTTAAAATTAAAGGTCAAGAAGGCTACTTTGCCGGAATGGTTGGTGGTCCAACTGGTGACCAAGTGCTCTCAGCTCCAGAGTTCGAAAGAACTCGTGAGAATATGAACGAGTTTGGCGCGAGTGCCAAAGCCGGGAAATCGGTTCGTACTGGTTTATCTCAAGTGATGAAACAAATGGCGGACAGTCAAGTAACAGGAAGATTAACTTCTATTATGAAGAAAATCAATTTGGAAGACCAAACTGAAGCTAGGGGTTACAGAAAAATTGAAATCTCTACACAACGAAATTACTTGAAAGGTTTCGAGTTTGACAAAAACTCTTCTTTCAACGGTATTTTCAACGCTCCTTACTCCTTAACCCACGCGGTTGACAGAGCCAGTGGAGAGTTTGTAGTTGATGCGTTTAATCCAGCGAATTTGGTGAGTGCTCCATCAGGAGCAACACATTTCCGTTTGATTAGTTCTCTTTCCGTGGTTAGTGATTTTGAATACAACGCCACCACCAACAGCTACGATCCAATGGATGCAGCTTTGAATGAGGTAAGTGACATTCAATACAGTGACTTTTTGGACTTGTACGCTCCAGTTCCTGCCACTACAATTTCTGCAACATTACCAGGCGGAGTTCTTCCAACGGTAAACACCACAGTTTTGCAGTGTATCGGAATTGAGTTCTACCAACAAGTGGGACCAAATTACTACTTGTTCTCCAGTGGTAATTGCTTGAAAGTTGAGGATGCTTTTTAGAAAAACCTTCCGAAAATCCCTCACCAAAAGTGAGGGATTTTTTGTTTAATCTCCAATCTATTAAGACTATGGAAAGCAAAATAATAAGAGTAGCCCAGGGCAAAGAAAGCACATTGAGCCAGCTATACATTAACGGAATATTTCAATGCTATTTGTTAGAGGATAAAATTAGAGAAGTAAAAATAGCTTCTCAAACTGCCATTCCAAAAGGTGTTTTTAATTTGAAGTTGAACACTCACGGAGCTAAAAATGTGGATTACAAAAAAGCATTTGGAAAGCTTCACGAAGGAATGATTGAAATTACTGGTTTGCCAAACTTCAGCTTTGTTTATATCCATACCGGAAATACTATCAAAGAAACTGCTGGGTGTCCGCTTTGTGGTTTTGGTTTCCAATTCGTTGATGGCAATTTTCAAGTTACTCAAAGTGTTGCAGCTTACAAAATGATTTATCCAAAATTAGTAGCACTGGCAAAAGTTGAAAACAATGTAATAACTATTGAAAATAATTTTCAATTCTAAAAAGGCCAAAAAATGGAAAATATCAACATCATCGCCACACTTTTTGGAACGTTAATCACCTTGTTACTCTCGATTGTGGCTTATTTTATCAAGCAATTACACACTGATTTCAAGAGTATGGAGAAAGATTTGATTGAAGTAAAAACGATGGCTTTAATCATCAAAACAGAGTTCAAAAGTGGTAACGATTTATTGAACCAGAAAGTAGAATACATCGAAAAAAGAGTACACAATTTAGAATTATCAATTTTTAAAAATCCAGATTATGAAAAATAACAAAATGAATTTAGTAGAAAGAACCTTGGCACCAACCCCAAAATGGTTTAAAATTCTTCGCACTGTCGGAATTGCTTTGGCAAGTGTTGGCGGAATTATTATCGCTTCTCCTATTGCTTTACCTGTTGGATTGGTTTCGGCTGCTGGTTACTTGGTTCTTGGCGGTAGTATTATTTCAGTAGTTTCTCAAACTGCTGTAAAATCGGAAGAAGAACCGAAAGCAAACCCTTAAATACGGTTAATAACCACCTCGAAAGCTCCATTTATTGGAGCTTTTTTTGTTTTTAGCAGTCAATAAAAGTAGATTGCTTTGCTTTTCTTCGATTTATTTAAGTGGTGCAATCATATTGCACTTATGCGTTGGTTTGCTTGGGAATAAGGCGCAATCAATCCTAGTCCATTTGGACCAGGATTGATTTATTTTCTACAATAACGGTATAAAATGTCTCTACGAATGTCATTTATGAGCATCATATCCTCTTTGTACTGTTTTTCTTTTTTCTCCAAAAGTTTGAGAGCTGCAACATTTTTTTGGTGCTGCTCGTGTTCCACCATCATTAAACTGGCTTGTGGATTGAATTGTTTTTTGAAATCTGGAAGACGCAAAAACGAAATAACAGAACCTACTAAATACTGATGCCAGAATTTTGTTTGCCATAAACTATAAGCAATGAAAAATAGGCTTTCGCAGTC
>JAGOJA010000117.1 GCA_017995345.1 Flavobacterium sp. | reverse complement strand
ACATACAATCTTTAAAATACATTATTATTTGTTAAGATTGAGATTTAAAATTAAAGTTCTATTTTTACAAAAAAAGGAAACGTGATTAATTATACCATTTACGAAAATAAACACAGTGACCAATGGGTAACTTTTGTTCATGGAGCTGGTGGAAGTTCGTCTATCTGGTTCAAACAAATTAGGGATTTCAAGAAACAATACAATGTGTTGTTATTGGATTTGCGTGGTCATGGTGAATCAAAAGCAATATTAAAAACAGCCTTCAAACAAAAATATACTTTTTCGGCTTTGGCCAATGATATTCTGGAAGTTTTAGATTTTCTTAAAATAAATAAATCACATTTTGTTGGAATTTCATTGGGTACCATACTCATCAGGCAGTTGGCTGAAATGTATCCGGAACGTGTGCAAAGTATGATTCTTGGTGGTGCAATCCTGAAAATGAATTTCCGTTCTCAAGTATTAATGCGATTGGGAAATGTGTTTAAATACGTACTGCCTTATTTAGTTTTATACAAGTTTTTTGCCTTTGTTATCATGCCTAAAAAAAGTCACAAACAATCCCGAATCCTTTTTATTAATGAGGCTAAAAAATTATACCAAAAAGAATTTATCAAATGGTTTAAACTCACTGCCGAAATAAACCCAGTGCTCAAATGGTTCCGCCAAGTTGAATTGAATATCCCTACGCTTTATGTTATGGGTGAAGAGGATTATATGTTCTTGCCATCGGTTCGTAAAGTAGTCGAGAGCCATTATAAATCCTCACAATTATTTGTAATAGAAAATTGTGGCCATGTTGTAAATGTGGAACAACCTAGCGCTTTTAATGATGCGGTCATTTCCTTTATAAATACGACTAAATAAAAAATGCCTGCATTATACATGCAGGCAATTCTTTAACTAACCAAAACCAAAATAATAAATAACCAGTTTATTACTCTACAAAGATCACACTTAAGAAGACGTTTTGCTGTTAAGATTTTGTTATTACTTTGTTGTACATAAGTTAAGTTTTTTTAACATTTATTTTGAAAGTCTGCAAAGTAGATTAAATTTTCAAAAAAAAACACACTTTGAAAAGTCAGACTACCCGAAAAGGATATTACTTCCTATAAAAACACCACCGTTTTATTGTCATAAACCATTGTTTTCCTTTCGGCATGCAGTTTTATGGCTCTTGCCAAAACCATGCGTTCTAGATCGCGCCCTTTCATAATGAAATTTTCAATAGAATGACTGTGTGAAACTCGGGCAATATCCTGCTCGATAATTGGACCTTCATCTAATCCTTCGGTCACATAATGACTGGTGGCACCGATGATTTTTACACCGCGTTTGAAAGCGGAATGATAAGGCTTTGCCCCAGGAAATGCCGGAAGAAAAGAATGATGAATATTGATGATTTTATTTTTGTATTGCGCAATCAAATTAGGTGGAATAATCTGCATGTAGCGGGCCAAAACAATAAAATCAACCTGATACTGCTGGAGTAATTCCAGCTGTTTTTGTCCGCCTTCGTCCTTAATGTCTTTCGTGAAAGGAATATAATGAAACGGAATAGAAAAACGTTCCGCCACTGATTTCAAGTCCTCATGGTTGCTTATAATCAACGGAATTTCAAGAGGTAATTCACCTGCACTGTACCGTCCTAAAATATCATACAAACAATGGTCATATTTAGAAACAAACAAAGCCATTTTAGGTTTTTCGTCTTGGGTATACATTTCCCAAGACATATTAAATGGAGCAGCTAAGTTAGCTTGAAAATCAGTTTTAATAGCCTCTATATTCCAATTTTTGGCACCAAATTCACACTCTAAACGCATGAAAAAAACATTTTCATCGGCATCAACATGTTGATCTAAATAGATAATATTGCCATCAATGGAGGATATATAATTTGTAACGGAGGCAATAATTGCTTTTTGATCTTCACAATGGATTAGAATCGTAATTTTTTGCATAAGAGGCTTGTTTTAGCTTTGTTTTTAGTAAGGAATAGTGATTTCAAAACTAAACGTATTTTTTTTTATAAAAAACTCAGATTAAGCTGTTTTATGTTTAAAAAAAACAGCAAAAAATTTATTGGTCACAGAAATAGTTTAAAACTATGCACTTTAGCGCATTTCCCTTTCAGGTTCTAAAAAATTTTACCGCAGATTCGCAGATTTTTTTTTTTGGGATTATAATAAATCTGCGAATCTGCGGCTGATTTTTATTATTATAACCGTGCAGACTTTTAGTCTGCTAAACCAAAACCTATGGACTTTTAGTCCATGGTGGTTTATTTATTTTCTGTCTTGCATCGCAAAAACTTGCTGCAATAAAACGGATGTTCTTGAACTCAAATTGGTTCTGATGTTCTTTTCTTAGCCGGCAACCATCTTGAAAACACCATTCAACGCTTGATTCGTTACATAATCAGTCAAATCTGGATTCACTTTATTCACTAAAGGAATGCTGTTGTATTTTGTAATAATGTTAGCCCAAACTGTATCAGCACCTACTTTAGTAAAGGAGTTTTTAATCACAGGGTTGAATTTTCCGTACAACGCTGTCGAAGTGCTGTTTTGTAAATAATTGGTAGCAGAATTTTCGTTTCCCATCAAAATGGTTTTGGCATCCATAAAAGTCATATTTCTAACGGCATCTACAAATATTGGAGTCGCTTCCTTCACTGCATCTTCAGCAGCACGATTCAGCACTTTCAATCCTTCATCAGCCAAAGAACTCAGACCAATTTTTCTTAAACCGGTATCTACTTTTCTCAATTCTTCCGGCAATAAAATTTTTACAGCTTCATTTTTATAAAAACCATCGGTAGCTGTCAGTTTTGTAACCTGTTTCGAAATTCCATTATTCAACGCTTCCTTCAATCCACCGGCAATATCAAGTCCGCCTATTCCTTGTGTTTGTGGAAATTGATTCATAACTTGTTGCATTTCGGCACAACCGGAAAGTGATACTGCCACCACTAAAATTAAAATTTTCTTCATCATAAATTGTTTTCTGTATTAATTTGTCATCGGTAATTTGTAAAAATACTATATTATTCAAAAACAAAGCCAACTATTCTTTAGGAGCACAAAGTTTAGTTTTATTAAGTATCACCTGTCCCGCTTTCCGCTGTATCCTCGCTAAAAAACAGCGAGGGATGCCGCTTTAATCGGGGCTAAATAACAAAAAATATTTCTTATTTATTAATAACCAGCTGCAACATCAAATAATTTTTAAAATAAAATTGTAAATTGCAAGCTTAAATTGTCATATTCATAAAATGGAACAACAAAAACCATATATCCCTAACAATAAAGTAAGGATTGTTACCGCAGCAGCTCTTTTTGATGGTCATGATGCCGCAATCAACATTATGCGTAGGATTATCCAGTCTACAGGTGTTGAAGTAATTCATCTAGGGCATGACCGAAGCGTTGAAGAAGTGGTTAATACAGCCATACAAGAAGATGCGAATGCTATTGCAATAACTTCTTATCAAGGAGGACATAACGAATATTTTAAATACATGTATGACTTGCTTCAAGAAAAAGGAGCTGGGCAAATCAAGATATTTGGCGGTGGCGGTGGCGTAATTCTGCCTTCTGAAATTGCCGAATTACAAGCCTACGGAATTACCCGTATTTATGCTCCAGATGACGGACGTGAGCTGGGATTACAAGGAATGATTAATGATTTAGTACAACAATCAGATTACGCAATTGGAGACAAACTGACGGATGAAATAAATCATTTAGAAGGCAAAAATCCAAAAGCAATTGCACGAATTATTTCATCGGCAGAGAATTTTCCTGATGTAGCGGCAAAAACTTTGGAGGCCATCCACAAAAAGAATGAAAACAATACGATTCCAGTTCTTGGAATTACTGGAACTGGTGGGGCAGGAAAATCATCTTTGGTGGATGAATTAGTGCGTCGTTTTCTAAGTGATTTTCCAGAAAAAACAATCGGATTAATATCAGTTGATCCATCCAAAAGAAAGACAGGTGGCGCATTACTTGGCGATAGAATCCGAATGAATGCCATCAATAGTCCTCGAGTTTATATGCGTTCGCTGGCTACACGTCAATCCAATTTGGCTTTGTCTAAATATGTTGCTGATGCCATTCAAGTAATCAAAGCTGCGAAGTATGACATTATAATTCTAGAAACTTCGGGAATTGGTCAGTCGGATACGGAAATCATGGATCACTCCGATGTTTCTTTGTACGTAATGACACCGGAATTTGGTGCTGCAACACAATTAGAAAAAATCGACATGCTCGATTTTGCTGATTTGGTAGCAATAAATAAATTTGACAAAAGAGGTGCATTAGATGCTATTCGAGATGTCAAAAAACAATACCAGCGCAACCATAATCTTTGGGATGTAAATCCAGATGAAATGCCAGTTTTTGGAACCATTGCTTCACAGTTTAACGATCCAGGAATGAATACGCTTTACAAAGCGATTATGGATAAAGTCCATGAAAAAACAAATTCTGATTTGAAATCTACAATCCAAATCACGCGTGAAATGAGCGAGAAGATTTTCGTCATTCCGCCTCACAGAACGCGTTACTTATCTGAAATTTCCGAAAGCAATAGGAAATATGATGTTACGGCGGTAAGCCAAGAACAAGTAGCCCAGAAATTATATGGGATTTTCAAAACGATTGAAACGGTAGCTAAAAAAACACCAGAAATAAATAAAGCTGGAATAGACGATACATCTGTCCTTCCGAGCGCAGTCGAGGAACATAATGAAAACAGAATCTTTTTGAACCTTTTACTAAATCAATTTGATAAAGTGAAAATGGATTTAGATCCTTATAATTGGGAAATCATATTGACTTGGAATGAAAAAGTAAATAAATATAAAAATCCAGTTTATACGTTTAAAGTTCGTGATAGGGAAATAAAAATGGCGACGCATACGGAGTCTCTTTCACATTCTCAAATCCCAAAAATTGCTTTGCCAAAGTATCAAGCTTGGGGGGATATTTTGCGTTGGTGTTTGCAAGAAAATGTTCCTGGAGAATTTCCTTTTACCGCTGGTTTGTATCCTTTTAAGCGTGAGGGTGAAGATCCTTCTCGTATGTTTGCAGGTGAAGGTGGACCAGAGCGAACGAACAAGCGTTTTCATTATGTGAGCGCAGGATTGCCTGCAAAACGATTGTCAACAGCTTTTGATAGCGTGACTTTATACGGAAACGATCCGCATGTACGTCCTGATATTTATGGAAAAATAGGTAATGCCGGAGTTTCTATTTGCTGTTTGGATGATGCTAAAAAACTATATTCTGGTTTTGATTTAGTTCATGCGATGACGTCAGTGAGTATGACTATTAATGGTCCTGCGCCTATGTTGTTAGGATTTTTTATGAATGCGGCGATAGACCAACAATGTGAGTTTTACATTAAAAAAAATGGTCTTGAAAAAGAAGTTGAGGCAAAAATTAATACCATATATGCAGCTAAAGGAGTCGAAAGACCACATTACCAAGGGGATTTACCTGCAGGAAATGACGGTTTAGGATTGATGCTTTTGGGTGTTACCGGAGATCAGGTTTTGCCTCTTGAAGTGTATAACGAAATTAAAGCAAAAACCTTGTCTCAAGTTCGTGGAACGGTTCAAGCGGATATTCTCAAAGAAGATCAGGCACAAAATACCTGTATTTTCTCAACTGAATTTGCCCTTAGATTAATGGGTGACGTTCAGGAATATTTCATTGCTAAGAATGTTAGGAACTTCTATTCAGTTTCTATCTCGGGATATCATATTGCCGAAGCGGGAGCAAATCCAATCACGCAACTGGCTTTCACGCTTTCAAATGGCTTCACTTATGTGGAATATTATTTAAGCCGCGGAATGAATATTAATGATTTCGGACCAAACTTATCGTTTTTCTTTTCGAATGGTGTAGATCCTGAATATGCTGTTATCGGTCGTGTTGCGCGTAAAATTTGGGCGAAAGCCATGAAAAATAAATACGGAGCGAATGAGCGTGCACAAATGTTGAAATACCACATTCAGACTTCTGGTCGTTCTTTGCACGCACAAGAAATTGATTTCAATGATATCCGTACGACTTTGCAAGCTTTGTATGCCATTTATGATAACTGTAATTCTTTGCATACCAATGCGTATGACGAAGCAATTACAACGCCTACTGAAGAATCAGTGCGTCGGGCAATGGCAATTCAGTTGATTATTAATAAAGAATTAGGATTAGCCAAAAACGAAAATCCAATTCAAGGTGCTTTCATTATAGAGGAATTAACAGACTTAGTTGAAGCCGCAGTTTTACAGGAATTTGATAGAATTACCGAACGTGGTGGCGTTCTTGGTGCCATGGAAACAATGTACCAACGCAGTAAAATACAGGAAGAAAGTTTGTATTATGAAACCTTGAAACATACGGGCGAATTCCCAATTATTGGTGTAAATACGTTCTTGAGTTCCAAAGGTTCTCCAACGGTGATTCCAGCCGAAGTAATTCGTGCTACTGAAGAAGAGAAGAAATACCAAATCACAATGTTAGATCATTTGCATAAAGCAAATCAAGATAAAGTAAACGAACAATTGAAAACGATTCAAGAAGCGGCCATTAAAAACGAAAACTTATTTGAACACTTGATGGAAGCAACAAAAGTTTGTTCTTTAGGTCAAATTACTGCTGCGTTATTTGAAGTTGGAGGTCAGTACCGACGTAATATGTAGATTACTGTATCGATGCGAACTGGCTCGGAAGTGAACGTAATGTTTGCGGTACTTAAAGGTTGTACCTGTTCAGTTAGATTTATAATAATACACTTTTGGTTACCTAATGGTTGACTAAAAGTGTATTTTTTGTTCACATTTGATAGGAGAAAAACTAATAGTTATGGCGACAATAAAATACCTACTTCAATCTAAAAACGAGAACTCAAACATTTACGTGCGCTATTCTATTAATAGGACGTCGGTTTGGAAACAAAAGACAGGTTTCGTAATTAACACCTAAGAATTGGAGTCATGACAAAGCACAGCCTATTCAAAAAAGCGAAGAGTTAAAAATCTTAAAATCTACGTTGCACAAATAAAACAACTGCGAGCAATTATGTTTTTTTTTGTAGTTTTTTTTCTATAAATTGGCAACGAAAAATCAACGTGGGTACAAGTAGCAATCTTGATGGTAAATTTACTTAGAACGACTATCAGTTAATTAAGCTGCATTTTTTGGCTGAGCATAAGAAAAACAAATGTAAATTTGACCGTATAAAAAGAATAGAATAAATGTTTGAACAGACCTTTAAGAATATAGATGATATCCTACATAAGGATGCAGGTTGTGGTAGTGAATTAGATTATGTAGAACAAACCTCATGGGTTTTGTTTCTGAAGTACTTAGAGGATTTAGAGAACGATAAAGCAACAGCTGCAGAACTTACGGGTAAGGCATACTCAAACATCATAGCGCCGGAATTTCAATGGAACACTTGGGCATCGCCTAAGGACACTAACGGCAACCTAGACCATCATGCAGCCTTAACTGGAGATGACTTGGCAGATTTTGTAAATATCCAACTCTTCCCTTATCTCAAGAAATTCAAAGCTGATGCAATTAGTGCTGATACTATCGAATATAAAATTGGAGAGATTTTCAGTGAGCTGAAAAACCGAATCCAAAGTGGGTATAACTTACGTGAAGTAATAAACCGCATAGACGAACTTCGTTTTCGTACACATGCCGAGAAGCACGAAATGAGTCACCTCTATGAGGACAAGATTAAAAACATGGGTAATGCTGGGCGCAATGGCGGTGAATATTACACCCCTCGTCCTTTGATTAAAACCATTATAAAAGTTGTCGCTCCCGAGATTGGACAAACCATTTATGACGGCGCTGTAGGTAGCGCAGGCTTCTTGTGTGAGGCTTTCGATTACCTAATGAACAGCGAAAAACTCACTACCACTGATATTACCACTTTACAAAAAAAGACCTTCTACGGAAAGGAAAAAAAATCTTTGGCGTACATCATTGGTACCATGAACATGATCCTGCACGGAGTAGAAGCGCCGAATATTATACACACCAATACACTTGCTGAGAACATCTCTGACATTCAGGAGAAAGACCGCTACGACATCATACTTGCCAACCCACCCTTTGGCGGAAAGGAACGTGCTGAGGTACAACAAAACTTCCCTATTAAAACAGGAGAAACCGCTTCTTTATTCATGCAGCACTTTGTAAAAATACTAAGGGCTGGTGGTAAAGCAGGAGTAGTTATTAAAAACACGTTCCTGAGCAATACAGATAATGCTTCTGTAGCTTTACGTAAGTTGCTACTGGAAAACTGCAACCTGCATACAGTATTAGATTTACCAGG
>JAGOJA010000189.1 GCA_017995345.1 Flavobacterium sp. | reverse complement strand
AAATTGCTTCTTCCAAATTAAAAGCTCCGTCAATAGCATTTTTATCAAATACCATCATGTATTTATATTTAGTTGAATTTGTGCTTTTCTCCCAAGCTTTTCCTAATCTTAATTTTGCTGAACTATCTGAATTATCTCTATCTGAACCTTTAGTTTCAACCACAATTACTCGATTGGTTTTTGTAACAATAATAAAATCTGGATAGTGATTGGATTTGAAACCATTTAATGAAAATCCTTTTCCTCGACCTAAATTTCTATGCCAAAATGAAATATTTGATGAGTTAGCAATTTCCATGATGAATTGTTGCTCCAATCCATTCATATCACCTTCGTGCGTATATAAAGAATTTCCAATATCATTTCCGGTTTTTGACGGAATTATCGCAGGTTCAAATTTCCAAATTCCTTGAGTTGTTATTCTATCAATTGTCAACCATTCTAAAAATGTTTTTTCGGCTTCAATGTCAGCTAATTCATTGATCTTTTTCTTTATCAAATCGGTATAGGAAAATTTGTGTTGCAAAAAATCCTGTAATTCCTCTGCTGACATATCTTCCAAAATACGGTTTACATATTTCTTAATTTCATTATCTGCAATGGGTGGCATTTTGTCAATTTGCTTTACAACTTGATACGCAATATCTTTAATTTGGTCTTCTTTTGGTTTAGCCAAAATATATTCAGTTATTGGTTCTCTCATAACATTATCGATTTTTAAAGAAACCATTTTGTAACCGCCATCATTGGTTTTTTCCGTGTCAATTTTGTATAAATCAGAAGAAATACTTTTGAAAGGAATATCGATATCTTTATTAGAAAGTTTAAAATTTTTCAGCAGATTTACTCTGTCCAATAATTGTGTTTCTCCCTGCCCCATATCCAAAAAATCGTTTTTAGGAACTTCAATCACAAATTTTGGTAAGATAATTTGTTGTGCTTGTTCCGCAACGCTTTCACGCATTTTATATTGTTTCACTTTCATACCAACTTCGGAATAAATCTGTTCAATAGTATTTGTATTTACCTGATTAGCAATTGTTTTTTGGAACGCTTCATTTTGTGCAATGGCCAATTCTTCTATTTCAAAAACAGTTGTATTTGTATTTTGATTAGTTTGGTTCGGATTAAAATTGATTTTTTGAACATCAATAACATTTTCTTCAACAACTTCAATTTGTTCAGGAAAAAAGAAATTATCTAATGTTTCTTGCTTTACTTCTTCTTTTACGACTTCGGGCATAATGTCTTTTTCGCGATAATCTTTTTCGCTAAAACCCGATTGTTGCAATCCTTTAATAATGTTTTGCAACGTGTTTTGAAATTTAACAGAAGCCGTAATCACATATGATAAATTCAACATTGTGCTGTTGTGTTTCATTACATAAGGCTGACGCAAAACTCGACCCAAAATTTGAGTTACATCAACTTCTGATGATTTATCAGCTAATGATGCTAAGATATAGGCAAACGGACAATCCCAACCTTCCTTCAAGGCATTAATCGTAATAATATAACGAACTGGACAAGCTGCGCTCATTAAATCTTCATTCTTCAATTCGTCTTTGTTTGCCGTTTTTATTTTGATTTGTTCTTCTGGAATTCCAATTTTAATTAATTGTGCTTTTAATTTATCAAATGTAGTGCTGTCTTCTTTTCCTTTGGGTTGCGCCTGAAAAAGTACAATTGGACGAATATATTTTCCGCCATTTTCTTCTAAAATTTTAGCCTCTATTTCTAATTTACTTTGCAAATGCAACGCACTTTCAATAACACCTTCAATATTTTGATGATTGTAAACAATAACTGGCAACTTTACCATGTGTTCTTTTTTCAGTTCAATTGCTGAAACCAAACTTACAATATTGGCGTTTTGTTTAGGTGTTGCGGTTAAATCTAAAATAAAACTCGGATTTAGATTGTTTAGCATTTCAACACTTAAATCACTTTCGGCATTATGACTTTCATCAACTATCAAAATTGGGTTTAAACTTCTTATTACATTGATTAACGCTTCTTTTTCTGTCCCTTCTAAAACATCGGCATCATTTATCATTGAAGCAAAGTTTGCCAAATTAGAATTTTGCTCATTAACCTTTCTGTCTTCTTTATTTTTGGCTCTAATTGATGCAAAATTCATTACCATAATATTCAATTGTTCTTTTACAGTTGATGAATTAAAATTAGCACCTTGCAACAAATCGCGTTTTTCATACACTTGAACTCTATTATTAAACAACGAATTCAGTTTTTGACAATAAGGATGGTCTGGATTGGAAAGATTTTTAACGGTTTGGTCTAATAAATTACTCCAAGGCACAAGCCAAATTACCGTTTTAGTTTGATTGTCTGGCACGGCATCAAAAATGGTTTTCAAAGCATTGCAAGCAATAAAGGTTTTACCGCCAGCTGTTGGTACTTTTATACTTAAATGCACTGCATTTGGAACCGTGTTTTGATACGGACGCATTCCTTCGCCAGAAATTGGATTATAAAAACCCACTTTATCTTGCCAAAAAGAATTGAAAGCAACATTTGCTTTTTTATAGTTTTGCAAATAGTCAAAATACAATTGCAAATCGTCTATTACTTGTTTTTGATAGGTTTTTAATTCCATATTATTTAGTTTAGACCTGACAGGTTTT
>JAGOJA010000035.1:21863-25413 GCA_017995345.1 Flavobacterium sp. | reverse complement strand
ACAGGAATGGTAGATGATCACGTAGCCGATTGTTGGAAGAAAAGTTAGTATTCCATTTCGTTTCGGGTATTTAAACAAAAAAAAAAATCAGAAAATTATATCTATTCCTTTTTTAATATCCTCATGAATTCATTTCGTTTGATTTCACGGCATCCTAAACTTTCAAGGTGAGGATTATACACTTGACAATCCAAAAGTTTGTAATTTTCTATTTTTAACTTATTGACTAAAGCTACGAAAGCCACTTTTGACGCATTTGAAACTAAGGAAAACATACTTTCACCGCAAAAAACATGTCCTAAATCTATTCCGTACAAACCACCAACTAACTTGTCATTTTGCCATACCTCAACTGATTTTGCAATTCCTAATTCATGGAGCTTACAATAGGCTTCAATCATGTCGTTAGTAATCCAAGTTCCGTTTTGACCGTTGCGTTTTATATTTTGGCAGTTTGAAATTACATCCCTGAAATTTTGATTAAAAGTAACTGTGAAAACATCCCGATTCAGAATGTTTCGCATACTCTTAGAAACGATTAACTCATCCAAAAACAAAACCATCCTGGGATTAGGTGACCACCACATAATGGGTTCTCCTACTTCAAACCACGGAAAAATTCCGCTAGTATAAGCAAGTTGCAACCGCTCTGAAGACAAATCCCCGCCAATGGCCAAAACTCCATCGCGATCAGCATAGGAAACATTAGGAAAAAATAATTCTTTGGATAGGTAGTACATTTGATTTCAATGGAAACTTCAATAGCAATTTCAATGAAAATTTCACTAAAAAAACTCAATATTAATTTAAAAAAAAAACCAAATTCCAATTTTAAGACACGCTAAATTTGGAATTTGGTTTCTAAAAAAAAATCAGAACTTTAAACTAGAAAGGCAAATCGTCTGCTTCTTCTTCGTTTACGTTTGTTGCAGGTGCAAATGCTTCAGCAGCAGGCATTGGTGGCATTTGTGGTGCAGTAGTAGATTCAGCTGCTAATTTCCCTATTCTCCATCCTTGAATTGTATTGAAATAAACTATTTCTCCTTGAGGATTTGTCCATTCTCTCCCTCTCAAGTTAATATCAATTTTAACTTGCTCTCCTACTTGAAAACTGTTCAGTAAATCACACTTATCTTGAACAAACTGAACGAGAATATGTTGTGGATACTGCTCATCAGTTGTAACAACTATATCTCTTTTCTTGAAACCTCCAGATCCAACTTCTTTAGTTTGATCGATCATTTTAATTTTTCCTGTAACTTCCATCTTCTCTGTTTTTATTGTTTGGCTCTATTTATTTTTTGGCTAATAGTACTTTCCAAGCGATTAGCACTTCGTTTTTATTCAGATATTCTTTAGCTAATTGGTGTTTTTTGATGTCATCATCAGCACTTAGCACCCCTTTTACTTCAAAATTTTCTTTTACAAATATAGTAATTTCTTCTTCAGTTGGCAAGGCTTCTACATTCCCTAACACCCCTAAATCATTTCCATTAAACACTTTGCTTTCTTTAATAAAATTTGGAATGGCGTCTACTCCTATTCCCAAGGTAGACAATGGTTTTGGCACTTCAAAAAGTCCTTGGTTTGACCTGGAATACCAGTTGCCTCCTAATCTGGAGACTAAGTCTATTTTATGCTGATCAATTGCGCCATTTTTGTCTAAAACAGATTCGTCAATATGAATACGCACTACTTCACAAAGCACTAAATTTCCTGCTCCACCTTCAGTTCCCAAAGGAATAATTTGAGTGACTTTGCATTCAAATTGAACCGGTGATTCCTTTACTCTAAAAGGCTTTACCACCTCAGAAGCAATCGGTGTCAAGCCTGATTTCAAAAACTCATCTACTCCATCAGCATACTCCGTACTCGCCAGAGAAATCTGTTGTACCATATCATAATTCACCACATTAATAACGACCTCCCGAGTTGCTTCGGCATTAATTAAGGTATGTTTTATCGAATTATCACGAACTCGTCTTGCTGGCGAAAATATAAGAATCGGAGGATTAGCACTGAATACATTAAAGAAACTAAAAGGAGACACATTAGCATTGCCTTCCGCGTCGATGGTACTAGCAAAAGCGATAGGTCTTGGCCCTATTGAGCTTTGCAAATAGCCTTGTAATTTTGCCGTTTCAATACTTTTAGGATCAATCGTAATCATACTCTTCTATTTAATACTTAGGAATACAAAAGTAGACAAATGAATCAAATTTTAAATATAGTACAACAGAATTAGAACAAAATAAAATTCTTTAGCTGGCACTAAAATACTTCCATATTAAATTCGTTATATTTATCATTCAAATTTTCATTTATGCAGTTTTCTGGAAGAAGAAATACAACCCGCTGGATTATAATTTTAGCCTCTTTTTTAATCATTTCACTGATTCTTTGGAACACCTACACTTTTTTTCAAATCTTCAAAAATGAAGAGCGATTAAAAATGAATCTTTGGGCACAAGCCCAAAAAACATTAATAAACGCTGGTGAGAACACAGATGTTGAACTTCCGCTTCAAATTTTCAGTGACAATACTTCGATTCCTATAGTACTGACGGAGAATGACAGCATCATAAACACCGTTAATATTGACGACGTTATTGTAAAAAACAATCAAAAAGCTATGACTTTTTTACATGACTTGAAAAGAGAAAATGAGCCAATTATCATTGAATATGTCCCAGGAAAATTTCAGAAATTATATTACGGGAACTCGGCTTTATTGAATAAATTAAAATATTATCCGCTTGCTTTAGTACTGATTATTGTACTTTTTGGTGGTTTGGTCTACAATTTTTACCGAAGCACCAAAATGGCGACTCAAAACAAACTTTGGGCAGGAATGGCAAAAGAAACAGCACATCAAATAGGAACTCCGCTCTCTTCCTTAATTGGCTGGGTCGAACTCCTGAAATCCGAAAATATAGACGAAAGCACCACATTTGAAATTGAAAAAGACATTGAACGTTTGCAAACCATAACCGATCGTTTTTCTAAAATTGGTTCAGAACCCAAACTAGAACAAAAAGACATTGTGTCCGAAACAAAGCAATCCTACGATTATTTGCAATCCCGATTTTCTAAACAAATTGAGTTTTCGTTTAAAGCACCAAAATCTCCCATTATGGTATCATTAAATCCTACTTTACACAGCTGGACTATCGAAAATCTGGTCAAAAACGCCATTGATGCGATGAAAGGGAAAGGAAAACTAGCGTTGGAAATTGAACAAGAAGGCGATTATGTAAAAATTAATGTTTCGGACACAGGAAGCGGAATTCAAAAAAATCAATTTAAAACAATCTTTGAACCTGGCTTTACCACTAAAAAAAGAGGCTGGGGATTGGGTCTTTCCTTGACCAAAAGAATCGTAGAAGAATACCACAAAGGAACCATCAAGGTACTACATTCCGAGATTGGAAAAGGAACGACTATGCAAGTAATTTTAAAGCAATAAAATCAATTCTCTTTTCGCCTAAACTTTATGTCTTTTGATTTTGAAACAAAAACAGCTTTTTGACCATCCCATTTATAGGTTTCT
>JAGOJA010000035.1:7850-21763 GCA_017995345.1 Flavobacterium sp. | reverse complement strand
GATTGGAAAAGGAACGACTATGCAAGTAATTTTAAAGCAATAAAATCAATTCTCTTTTCGCCTAAACTTTATGTCTTTTGATTTTGAAACAAAAACAGCTTTTTGACCATCCCATTTATAGGTTTCTATCCACTTTGTTACATCAATGAAATAGGTGTTTTTTTCTCCCGCGTCATCTTCGTTTACTCCTTCTTCAACTTGCTTTAAAATATAATTTGGTTTTCCACCAGTTTCTTTAGGAAAAACAAAGTTTTCAGAATGATAGTACACACCTGCATCACCTACCTCGTATTTCTCTGGCAACTGTAGAAATTCCTTTCCGTTCCAACCAAAATAATAATACAAAGACGGAATGCCGCAGGCTTGACCGCTAAAACTAATTCTGTAAATGTCTTTCAATTTTTTTAGCCCAAGATTCCCAATGGTCCCATTCTGAAAATAGTGACTATCACCAATCTCTTTTTTGAACGTTTTTTGACCAACAATACCGTTTTTTTCGTCTAAAACTCTAATTGAAACGGTAAAATCATCAACTTCATAATTTTCAGACTCAATTTTCTTTTCAACTTTATCTATTGTGGTCAAATAGGTCCAATTGTTTGTTTTTACAAAACCTACTGCAACGAAACCTTTCCATAAATACCCCTTGGTTATTGTACCTAAGTTATTCTGATATTCTATTTCAACCCAAGATACTTTTAAACCTTTAATTGCTAAATCATTTTCAGTTGATTTCAGCACTTTAATTGGCTTACCAATTTGCAGCGAATCAATCAATTTAGAGTTAATCGAAGGGTTTTCTCGTACATAACAATTTTTAGTTCCAATAATCGCTTCATAAGAACTGTACTCATTCCAATAATAATTATGTCCACTTTTTTCTTGACTAAAAGAATTTAATTGACAAAAAAACAATGCGAATATCAGAATATTTTTCATAGAAATTGTTCTATTACTCTTATAAATTGCTCTGAATTGCTACTGCCAAAGCTTGAAACTCCTCGTTGGACAAGGATACCTTATTTTGAAAACGCATTTCATCCATTTCATTCAAGGGAATCAAATGAACGTGTGCATGTGGAACTTCAAGTCCTACAACTGCCATCCCAATTCGTTTGCACGGAATTGTTTTTTCAAGGGCAACTGCAATTTTTTTAGAAAACAGCATTAACCCGAGGTACAAACCATCTTCTATCTCAAAAAACTTATCGATTTCTTGTTTTGGAATACAAAGTGTGTGTCCTTTTGCATTTGGATTTACATCCAAAAAAGCCAAAAAATCATCATCCTCTGCGATTTTGTAGCACGGAATTTCTCCTTTTATAATTTTTGTAAAAATACTTGACATTATAGAAATATTTAATCGGTTAAAATTGCAATCATATTAGTCTCTGGTGATTTCTAAAATTTCGAATTTCAAAATACCGTTTGGAACCGTAATTTCAGCAACTTCTCCTACCGATTTTCCTAGTAAACCCTTGCCAATTGGTGAGGTTACTGAGATTTTACCCGTTTTCAAGTCAGCTTCACTTTCAGCTACCAGTGTGTATTTCATTTCCATTCCGTTGGTCTGGTTTTTGATTTTCACATTGGATAACACTAATACTTTAGAGACATCAAGATGCGTTTCGTCTATTAATCTGGCATTAGAATGTACTTCTTCCAGTTTAGCAATACGCATTTCCAGCATTCCTTGTGCTTCTTTCGCAGCATCGTATTCAGCATTCTCAGAAAGATCTCCTTTATCTCGTGCTTCCGCTATATCCGCTGATGCTTTTGGACGCATTACGCTTTTTAAATAATCTAATTCTTCTCTTAATTTCTTTAACCCTTCTGCGGTATAATACGATATTGCACTCATAACTTCATCATTAATATAAATAGAAAAAATCCCATCAGGACGGGATTTCTTTCCACAAAGATACTACTATTTTTTTTTCGTCTATAAATATATGTTAATCATATATAAGTCAAAGTTAAATAAATTAAATTTGTTTCACTAATACTTTCACACTATTTTAAAATGAAAAAATATTCTTTCTTTTTTTTAATTGTTCCGTTTCTTTTTTCGTGCAGTAATTCTGATTTTAGCAATACAAATCCATTTGTACCTAATTATACTTTCGCCATCGACCTTAACATGAATTTACCAGAATACTCCAATCTTAAATTCGTAAGTAATGCCGTTTTTGTTCCGGGAATAGGAGCCCGAGGCGTTATTGTTTTTAATACGGGTAGCGGCTACAATGCGTTTGATGCCGCTTGCCCCAATCAAGCGATAAGCGCCTGTTCTACCATGACCATAAATGGAATCTATGCCGTTTGTGGATGTGACAGTAAAGAATACAATTTATTTACCGGCCAGAGCGATTTGCAATACCCTATGAAGCAATATCGGGTTCAAGTCAATGGAACGACACTTCGAGTTTATAATTAAATAAAAAATCCAGTACTTTGCAACACTGGATTCTTTAAAAAACTGACTCATTCTAAAACTTCAATGATAATCCTACCAAGAAATTAATTCCCGCTTGAGGATAATAACCTGCTCCTTCAATTGTAGTAATCGCTGGTGGATTTGAGTAATCATCGTCATAGGTGTAGAAATACCCGTTTGATATATACTTATAATCAAAAATATTGCTTACTAAAGCAGAAAGATAAATCGATTTAAAAACTGATTTTGGAATAATCTCGTAGGAAACTTTCAAATCATTAGTAAAGTAGGATTTAAGCTTAGAGCCTTCAGCATCTATGTTTGCCATGTATTGTTCCCCTACGAATTTGGACAGAAACGATATTTGAAGGTTTTTCATTGGCACAAAACTTACGATATTCCCAGCAATAAAACCAGGTGAAAACGCAATGTTTGTATTTCCTAATGAAGTTAAAACACCATCTCGCTTAAAGAAAAAATCTTTGTTCTTATTAGTACTAATAGTAACATTTGGCCTGATGATTAAGTTATTCAAAACCGCTACAGTAGCATCAATCTCTAATCCTAAACGGTAACTGTCACCACTGTTTTTACGAATTGGAGCACCTACATCATCGAGCTCTCCTGTCAGAATCAACTGGTCTTTGTATGCCATATAATACATATTAGCATTCACTTTTACTTTTGTTGAGACGTGGCGCAGTCCCAACTCAAAATCATTTAGTTTTTCTGGCCTTGGACTTCCATTTTTATAGTCGGTTCTATTCGGCTCGCGATTTGCTCTGGCATACGAAGCGTACAATTGATTGTTTTCATTAATTTCAAGATTTAAACCCGCTTTAGGATTAAAGAAATTAAAATTAGCATTGACTACACCTGTTTCAGCACCATTTGCCTTGTAATGCACATTGCGTAATTGTAAATCTGCAAATAAACTTAGCTTCTCAGCAACTTGATAATTGGCTTTCGCAAAAATATTCCCGTCCGTTTTTGAAGCGGCATCATTATAATAACGATCCTCTAATTCAGATGTCGAAGCATAACGTGCCCAAATGATTTTTCCAAAATGACTTCCTTCATATTTATTGTATCCACCACCAAGAATCACATCTAGTTTTTCATCCTTATAATTAGCCGAAAATGTAGTTCCGTAGAAATCATTATCTAACCATTTTTGACGAATCAAATCGGTTTTATTAATTGTTGTCCCGCCAATAATTATTGGAGTCAATCCATAACCAGAGAATTTTGCGTTCTCCTTATAATTTTCATAAAATCCTTTTCCTTTTGAATAAAAAACAGCCAGATTGGTGTTCCAATTAGTTGCAATTTTTTCATTCCAATGCAGCTGAAAATGGTCTTGCTGGTAATTATCGGTTTCATTATCGTAAAAACGAGTATTTCCAAACGCATCTGTAAACATTCCTGCGGTGTTGAATGTTCTATCGTTTTTTAATTTATCCAAATCCTCTAAACCATTCCATGATTGGTATGTTTTCTCTTTTCCACCAAAAATTAATGCTTTAATTAAAGTAGTTTTACCCACATAAGTTCCTTGCAGGAAATACGATTTCAAATCAGAACTGGCGCGATCAATGTATCCGTCCGATTTCAAAGCAGACAATCGTCCCGCCAATTCAAGACGATCGTCAATCAATCCCGTACTGAATTTCACCGTATGTTTTCGAGTATTAAAACTCCCATAAGAATTAGAAATCTCCCCACTGCTTTCCTTAGCATAACTATCCGTAAGCATGTTTAGGCTTGCGCCAAAAGCACCCGCTCCATTTGTTGATGTACCTACACCGCGTTGCAACTGTAAGCTTTCAACAGAAGAGGCAAAATCCGGCATGTTCACCCAAAAAGTTCCATGGCTTTCAGAATCATTATAGGGAATTCCGTTGATGGTTATATTTACACGAGTTGCATCGCTACCGCGAACACGAATACCGGTGTATCCTATACCGTTTCCAGCATCTGAAGTCGTAACAACCGAAGGCAAATAATTCATCAGAATAGGAATGTCTTGTCCTAGATTTCTAAACTTGATGTCCTTTTTGTTTAGATTACTAAAACTAACTGGCGTTTTTGTAGTCACGCGTACCGCCGAAACCAAGACTTCATCGAGTTTATTAATTTTAGTGGTGTCTTTGACTTGTGAGAAAGTGAAAAGTGAAAAATGAGAAGTGAGCAGTAAAAAAAATAATTGTACTCCTTTTTTTTGACCGCTAGTGCTTGGCGCTTGGCGCTTTTTGTAACTAATAATAGTATTCATCCGTAAAAAAATTACGAATAAAAGGGGGAATTATTCTTTTGTTAAATTAAAAAATGATTGTTTCCTATGACAAATAAAGTAGAGTGCACGCTATTTTTTGTCATTTTTTCCCTTAACAGCATTACCTGTTCAGGTTCGTTGGGTATAATCTCAGCTCGTTATTTAGAGCACCCCTTTGAGACAGCGCAAATGTAGTTGTTTTTGTTTAAAGTTTGAAATTTAAAAACCAAAAAACTATTCTAAATTTGGTCTTCTCCTATTTTTCTTAACCTCAGACACGTTTTTTTTATCTTTTATTCGCTTTCTAATAACCGATTTGGGGATTTTAGTTGGCTTGCGTTCTTTGGGAACAAGCAGCGCATTTTTGATTAGTTCCAAAAACCGTTTGGTTACTATTTCTTTGTTTCTAAATTGGCTTCGATCCTCATCACAATTCAAAATCAAAACAGCATCAGTAGTCAGTCTGGAAGACAATTTGGTTTCAACCAAAAGTTTCTCCTCATCTGTCAAGGCCTGAGAATGTGCCAAATCAAAACTCAACACCACTTTCGAGGAAACTTTATTCACGTTCTGACCACCGGCTCCACTACTGCGGACGGCTTTAAAACTTAATTCGGATGTGATTTTTTCAATTTCCATTAGAACTCAATTGGTTGGTGTAAATTTCTAAGTTTGATGCGCCGGCTTCAATAAATCATTCACTGTTTTCACTGGATTAAAAGTAAGTAAAGGCACCTGAACAAATACAGTCAGCCAGTTTGCCATGGCACCATTCCATAAACCTGGTAATTCGTATCCTTTACTATTTTCGCCTCTCGTGTTTTTTTCAACAATAAAACCAGTATTGTGATCTACAAACTGAGTTAAGTCAAATTTTTCGTTTTTATAATTTTTAATGCCACAAACTAAATCAACCGGATTGAAATGAGTAGCGGCTTTCAGAATTTCTTTTTGATTTTCATTTGCCAAATCGACTTGGGAACTTTCAACAATTTGCATGGAAATTGCTCCTTGACTATCACGTACCCAAAAGGGTCCTCCACCAGGTTCTCCCTCGTTTTTTACCATTCCACAAACACGAATTGGTCGGTTCAAAACCGCTTTTAATGCTGTAATCTTATTTTCCAGACTAAAATCATGAAAACCATCCTTTTGTGTGCTATTTAATTTATCCTTCAAAAAAAGAACAACTTCATCTATAAGTGTTGTATCAAATGCCGTTGCATCCAAAGCGTTTAAATAGTTAAATACCTGCTGTTGCATTGCTAACAGCGTTCCTGCCAACCCTTTTTTGTACAAAGAAATTTTATCTAAATTATTTTGAATTACATTATCAATGTTTTTGATAAACACCATGTCAGCATCTAAACTATTTAAATTCTCAATCAAGGCGCCGTGTCCTCCGGGTCTGAAAACTAATTGCCCGTTTTCATCACGCAAGGGTTTATTCTTCTTAGTAACGGCAAGTGTATCTGTGCTCTTGTTTTGATAGGAATAACTAATATTTATTGCCACTGCTGATTCCTTTTCAATTTTAGTTTTGATAGCATCTATAGTGTCTTCAAAGTACTTCTGATGCGATTCTGAAACTGTAAAATGTAAATGAGAGCTATTATTAGCACTCGAATAACGGGTGCATTCCTGTAAATGTTCTTCTACCGGAGTTGCAATATGCGTTTTGTATTTATGAAAAGGAAGAATCCCTTTTGGTTTATTGGCAAAGTCAAAATAATCAGATGACAAAAGTAGTTTTATGAAATAATAATTTTTTACACTTCGATCCCAATCTTCGAAATCCGTAAACTCCGCTCTGAGTTGCTTATCAACTGCTTCAAAAAAAGGAAACTTTTCCATCCCTACTAAGAAAATTGATAGCTCATTATCCTTTTTTCGATTGATATAGGCATTTATCGATTCGTTTTCAGCATCAAATTCATTTATAAATTCAGTCAAAAACTTAAACATTCTAGTAGCTGCTCCAGATGCTGGAACAAATTTATTTAACTTGAGACCTGATTTATTGGCATCAAAAAAACTGGCTTTCTCTTGAAAATCTTTTTCAGAAAAGTTCAAAATACCATTTGATACCGTTGCCGCACTAACTAAATCTGTTCTAGGGATTCCGTTCTTTAAAAAATTCAATTGCTTTTCAATGTTTTTCATTGAGATTCCATGCTCAAGAATCTGTAAAAAATCAGCAGATGAAAATCCTAATTCTCTGGCTAAAGTCAAATCATCAACTATCATAATTGCTTTTTTAAGACGCAACTCTTTATCCCCAGAAAGTGTTATAAATGGCTTGTTATTATCGATTAGAGATTGTTTAAACACCGCAAAAACAGATTCCCTTCCTTCTGCTTTATCTCTCAAGTCATCTTTTTCCCAAGGCACATCAATATCCGTAAGAAAAAACAAATCGTATTCATGTTTGCGTGCCGCTTCATCCAACATAGGATCACAATAGTTGTAATATACCTCCGAAAAAACTTTGGTTACCATTAAATTCGTATCACAAAAAAGATATTTATTGGCAAGCAGCGTTCGTTCATTTTCTAATTTGGTTTGACCATAGGCAATTGGTAGCATGTCGTCAATAGTGCATATTTGATGGCTTGCCTCCCACTTTTCTTGCAGATAATCCCGCGCAAATTCAGGAACCCATTCGGTTTTATAATATTCTGCGAGTTGTCTGGCCAATGTGGTTTTGCCGGTACTTTCAGGACCGAACAAAGCGATTTTTACAATTGCTGACTGTTGTTGTTTAAGATTTTTTTCCATTCTAAATAGCCATATACGGCAATAATTGTAAACACTATATACTGCAAACTAGTAAAAGTATATCCTTTTGCCAAATATAATGGGATGGAAAGTAGGTCTCCAACAATCCAAAATATCCAGTTTTCTATTTTACGCTTCGCCATCAACCACATTCCTACAAAAAACAATCCAGTTAATATAGTGTCTAGGTAGGAATACCAACTTGTAAAGTTATTAAAATAAAGATAGACAAGCACAACAAATACAACTGTTGCAATGAAGAGAATAAGTGCCATTCCTTTCTCTTTTTTTGTCATCAACGATATGGGGAACTCATCTGCATCACCTTTTTTACGAGTCCAATGATACCAACCGTAAATACTCATTGTGAAATAATAAACATTAATCATCGAATCACCTAAAAGGCTCCATTGCCAGAGCAAATAGGCATAAATAGAGGTGCTAATTAATCCTGTGGGGAAAACCAAAATATTGTCTTTTTTTGCATACCAAACACTACATAATCCAAAAAACACCCCAGCAAGCTCTAAATAAACCTCATGCACTGGATAATCATGATATTGAGCGAAAAAGTAATCAAACATACAAGATTATATTTTATCAAAATTAAAAAACTCCAAATTATTTTCGAAAGCAGTTCCAATCACCACTAAATCAGCACCGGCTTTGTAAGCATTTTCGATTCCTTGCAAACTTACAATTCCGCCACCTACAAGTAATGGAATTTCAATATTTTGCGAAACCAATGCTATCATTTTCAACGGAATAGCTTGTTTAGCGCCACTTCCAGCTTCCAGATAAATTAGTTTATGGCCTAACATTTCACCAGCTTGTGCAGTTGCCAATGCTAAGTCCAAATTATTCCTGTCCAAAGGTTTGGTTTTAGTGACACGTTCTACTGCGGTTTCAGTGCCACTTTCTACCAAAACATAGCCTGTGGAAATGATTTCGAGTTGTGTCTTTTTAAGAATGGGCGCCGCTTGTACTTGGTGTTCAATTAAAAAATCAGGATTGCGACCCGAAATTAAAGACAAAAATAAAATTGCATCCGCTTTGTTTGAAATTTGAGATGGATTTCCGGGAAACAAAACAATTGGCAAGTCGCAGTCTTGTCTAATCTTCACAATCAAATCATCCAAAATATTGTTTTTCACAAGGCTTCCGCCAATGAAAATATGGGTGGCGGGTGATTGATTTATTTTTAGAATAAGATGATCCAAACTTCCCCACACAATCTTGTCTGGGTCAAGTAAAACAGCAAGTAACTTACGATTTTCGCTTTTTGCTTGTAGCAATTGAGCATATAAAATACTATCTTTATTTTCCATAATAATCGTAAAAGTATACGTTTTTTTGAAAGTGAGCATTACTTATAGAAAACTTATCTTTGTTCTGATTATAAAATACCATCCCAACAAAAGCATGATCCCACTAGAAATACTCGAAAAATATGATGCGGTAAGAAGGCTATATAAAAAATCGGAAGTCATTTTCGATAAGGATAAATTAGCTACGCATTATTATCAGATTATTTCTGGCGTAGTAAAAATGAATAATTTTAACGATGAAGACCGGGAATTTATTCAAGGTTTTTTCTATGCAAAACATTGTTTTGGTGAACCACCGTTATTTTTAAACCGGACTTATCCCGCAAACGCTGAAGCAATAGAGGATTCAGAATTAATTTGTATTTCCAAAACCAATTTTCTGAAACTAATAAGCGAAAATCCTTCGGTTTCAATTATGATGATAGAAAACTTAGCGCAAAGATTACATTATAAATCAGTTATGGCTGCAGAGATTTCGACCCAAGATTCGGAGCATCGATTGCTACAATTATTTGATTATTCGATTGCTTATTTTAATTTCAAAAAAGAGGAAGACGGCTATCACATTGATTTGACCCGACAACAAATGGGAGACTTAACTGGACTTCGCGTAGAAACAGTTATTCGAACCATTAAAACATTGGAAAAAAAAGGAGAATTGAAAATTGTCAATCGAAAAGTATACCGATAATCAATCCTTTATGATGTAGGTCATAAAAAAAAGAATTAAAGCGACTGTAAATTTGTAGTAACAAAAAATTCATTGATCATGTCACTATATCAAAAAACACTTTCCGATTTCAATAACAATTTCATTGGTTTTGCAACATTAATAGTTATTGGACAAAGTTGCCTAGGCTCAATTGCAGCAATGAATGTTCTTAAAAACGGAATAAGTTTATTACAAATGATTCAATTGGGTATAATTGTACTTATTTGCATGCTTGTAAATACTTCGATTTTAGCACAAATGAAACATAAAGTCATTTTCAACCTGACTATTATCAGCGTGGTTTCTAGTGTTTTATTTATTTTTATAAACACTGTAATTATCCGATGAGAAAACAAATTGAAAACCGTGACGATTTAACGCTTTTAGTAGCTACTTTTTACGACAAAATAAGAGCAGATAAGGAAATCGGTTTTTTCTTTAGTGAAACAATTACAAACTGGGAAGAACATTTAGAGAAGCTAACTGATTTTTGGGAAACTAATTTATTTGCCTCCAAAAAATACCAGGGAAATCCAATTATAGCACATAATGCAGTGGATAAAAAATTTGATCAACAAATCACGTCTGCTATTTTTGGTATTTGGTTGAACTTATGGTTTGCTACATTGGACGAACTTTTTGAAGGTGAGAATGTAGACATCCTAAAACGAAGAGCTCGAAAAATGGGCACATTTCTCTTTATGAATATTTTTGAAAGTCGACGAAAAGCTTAGGATATTTGAAACGCATAAACCAAAGTAAAGCCTTCAATTTCTTCAAAATGAATTTTGAAATCCTTTATAAGATTCTCAAAGTGAAGTTCGGCGATAGCTTGTTTATCTTCTAACTCGAAAGCATTGGCCTTAATATGGTCTTTAAAACTAATTCCTTTTTCGTTTCTAATTTTGAAAATAGATTCTTTTGCTCCCCAAATAACAGTTAATTTTCGGATGTATTCTTGCTTACTTTCAGCGTCAAATTCTTCTGGTAAAAATTCAAATTCTGATTCACAAAACTTATGCGCTATTTTGATGATTTTTTCTCGTTGCAGTTCAATGTCGATTCCTACGGTTTGGTCACTGATAATGATTGCCGAAAAATGATGGGAATGTGTTATCGAAATGTGTTTCTCTCTATAGAGATTTGGCTTTCCAAATTCATCATAATACAAATCAAAATCCGTAAAACCAGCGTGTTGCATTAATTTGCGTACACTCAGAAAGGCACGTTGGTGTATTTCGGATTTCATTCCAGCAAGTCGGATACTGTTTTTTTCATTTAAAATAATGGCATCAACGAGTTCTTCATAAGATTCGGAAATTTTCCAAACTAGAATTTGTGTGGTAGCATTAAATTGTATTGTCTTGAATAATGGCATGTTAATATCGTAATCCCTAGCCCTGATAGAAGTGGAAATCCTTTATTATTCGCCCAAGCGAATAATAAAGATTGCAACGAATAGCAGGAAATAGCTCCTTAAATTAAAAATAATTCAGCTCAAAAAAATTATTTTACTGATTTTTAAAAGATTACAAACTTAAACAATTCATAAATATGTATGAATCCTTTTAAAATCATAACTTATTCCGTAAATTTGCAAAAAATTTATAATTACAAATATACTATAAATGAGTACTACAACTATGCCTTTTGTGGCTTTCAAAGTTAAAGACATTTCTCTAGCGGCTTGGGGAAGAAAAGAAATTGAACTAGCAGAAGCTGAAATGCCAGGTTTAATGGCACTTCGTGCTGAATATAAAAACGAACAACCACTTGCTGGTGCTCGTATTGCAGGATGTTTGCACATGACGATCCAAACTGCAGTTTTAATTGAAACTTTAATCGCTCTTGGTGCTGAAGTGACTTGGAGTTCTTGTAATATTTTCTCTACTCAAGATCAGGCAGCTGCTGCAATTGCTGCTGCTGGAATTCAAGTGTATGCTTGGAAAGGGCTGAACGAAGAGGATTTTGACTGGTGTATTGAGCAAACCTTATTCTTTGGTGAAGACAGAAAACCATTGAACATGATTCTTGATGACGGTGGAGATTTGACTAACATGGTTATTGACCGTTACCCAGAATTAGTTGCTGGAATCAAAGGATTATCTGAAGAAACTACAACTGGTGTTCACAGATTGTACGAAAGAGTAAAAGCTGGAACATTACCAATGCCAGCAATCAATGTGAATGACTCAGTTACTAAATCGAAATTTGACAACAAATACGGTTGTAAAGAATCAGCAGTTGATGCGGTTCGTCGTGCAACTGATATTATGCTTGCTGGTAAAAGAGTTGTTGTATGTGGTTACGGTGACGTAGGAAAAGGAACTGCTGCTTCGTTTAGAGGTGCTGGATCTATTGTAACCGTTACTGAAATTGACCCAATTTGTGCTTTACAAGCGGCAATGGACGGTTTTGAAGTGAAGAAATTAAATACAGTTGTTGGAAATGCTGATATTATCATCACCACTACTGGAAATAAAGATATTGTGCTAGGTTCTCACTTTGAACTAATGAAAGACAAAACCATTGTTTGTAACATCGGACACTTTGACAACGAAATTGACATGGCTTGGTTGAACAAAAACCACGGTGCTTCAAAAATTGAAATCAAACCACAAGTTGACAAATATACTATCGCTGGAAAAGATATTCTTATCCTTGCTGAAGGTCGTTTAGTAAATCTTGGTTGCGCTACAGGTCACCCAAGTTTTGTAATGAGTAACTCATTTACAAACCAAACTCTAGCTCAAATCGAATTGTGGAAAAACAGTGCGTCATACGATAATGACGTGTACATGTTACCAAAACATTTAGATGAAAAAGTAGCTGCTTTACACTTGGCTAAACTAGGTGTTGAATTAGAAACTTTACGTGAGGATCAAGCTGCTTACATTGGAGTTCCGGTTGAAGGACCATTCAAACCAGAATATTACAGATATTAATCCAATTTGTCATTCTGACGATAGGAAGAATCTAAACCCTTGCAGTGATGTGAGGGTTTTTTGTTTTTGGGCGTGTCCCTTCGTAAAAACTTCGGGTCGGGCTCTACGCTTTATCTTTTATTACGCTGCGCTCCATAAAAGGATACCGCTACTATCCCTCACGCTGTTGAAATAGTAAAACTCTAATTAATTTAAATGCAATTCACAGAAACAGATTTATTATTGTATTTTTGATAGTGTTACTCAATTAAAAACGAGTATGATACAAATGAAAAGATACTTACTTATACTGCTTATAATCTTTGCCAAAAAGGCAACAGCACAAGATAGTGACAGAAGCGACTATCAAAGACAATTGTTTGAATTAGCAATAAGCACATGTAAGAGTGGAGATTATCTAGAAGCTATACGAACCTTTTCAATAAGCAATACCATAAACCCGAAAGCTAAAATCGCTGAATTTGCTCTAAAAAAAGCAGATTCCTTAAAATCTATATTACGACAGAACAAGATTAACAAACTAATTGGAAGGTGGAAATGGATATCCAAAGAGGGCAACTGGGCATTACGCGATGATGGCTTGGTTGGAAAAATGATTACTATTGACCCCGAAAACATTCTTTTTTTTGACCTTTACCGTAATTCAAAACAGTGGGAACTAGTACAAACTGAAAAGATTGAGTTTTCCGAAAACCCAGAGTCGTACTCTTTTACAAATATTTTATATGCAAATAACCAAGTCTGGGATTACAATATTCACAACGATACAGTAGAATTAACTGCTTTTTATATTGGAGAAAAAATTGAAGATAATTATACTGATTTAGTTTGCGGAAATCAAAAACTTATCTATTTCAAGTTACAATAATTTCAAAGTTTAAATATATAATTCAAGGTTATTTTTTTTCTCAATTCGATAGTAGGTTACAATCTGTTCCTACGAACACAAATTACAAAACTATTACAACACAAAAAACCCGTCTCATTATTCAAACGAGACGGGTTTTTAAATAATTGAAAAAATCAATTATGCTTCAACTTCGAATGGAAGGATAGAAACATAAGATTTGTTATCTCTTTTCTTTTGGAACTTAACAACTCCATCTACTCTTGCGTGTAGTGTGTGATCTTTACTGATGTAAACATTTTCACCTGGATTGTGTTTTGAACCTCTTTGTCTTACGATGATGTTCCCAGCAATAGCAGCTTGACCACCAAAAATCTTAACACCTAAACGTTTTGATTCTGATTCTCTACCATTCTTAGAACTACCGACACCTTTCTTGTGAGCCATGACGTATTAGTTTTATTTTGTTATTATTCTTTTGTGTCTTCTTTTTTAGCTTTAGCTACCTTTTTCTTTGGAGCTTCAACTGCTTCTGTAGTTGCTTCAACTGCTGCCTTTTTTGGAGCCGCTTTCTTTGCACCAACACCAGTA
>JAGOJA010000035.1:0-7750 GCA_017995345.1 Flavobacterium sp. | reverse complement strand
TGTCTGTGACCGTTTCTCTTTTTGTATCCTTTTCTTCTTTTCTTTTTGAAAACGATAACTTTATCTCCTTTTAAGTGTTGTAACACTTTAGCTTCTACTGAAGCACCTTCTATAGCTGGGGCGCCTAAAGTGATAGTCCCATTGTCATCTAATAAAAGAACTTTGTCAAAAGAAACTTTTGAACCTTCTTCATTAGTCAAACGGTGAACATAAACCTTTAAGTCTTTGCTTACTTTGAACTGTTGCCCTGCTATCTCTACGATTGCATACATACTGAATTGTTTTAATAATTTTTAAGGTTGCAAATATACAATTAAATATTTACTTCGCAATTCGTTGATGAAAAAAAATAGTTTTTAAGCCATAATTCTTTATTTATAAAGCTTTTGACGCTGTTTTACAAAACAGCACAATGAACTACTATTAAATTTCTCACAAAGTAGTTTTTTTTTATGTAACAAAACATTCAAAACCACTACTAATAAAGTATATTAACAAAATTATTAACCTTATGAAAAATTCATTAATGGCTTTAGGTGCTTTATTTATGCTAGGAGGAGTTGCTTCAGCGCAGAAAGTAGCTTTTGAGGAATACAAATTAGACAATGGCTTGCATGTCATTTTACACAACGATCCGTCTGCTCCTACTGTTATTACATCTGTAATGTACCACGTAGGCGCCAAAGACGAAAATCCAGAAAGGACGGGCTTTGCGCACTTTTTTGAACATTTACTATTTGAAGGCACTCAAAACATCAAACGTGGTGAGTGGTTTAAGATTGTAACTGGAAACGGTGGTGTAAACAATGCTAACACTACTGATGATAGAACATATTACTATGAAGTTTTCCCTTCTAACAACCTGGAATTAGGCTTGTGGATGGAAGCAGAAAGAATGTTGCACCCAGTGATTAATCAAATTGGAGTTGACACTCAAAACGAAGTAGTGAAAGAAGAAAAAAGACTGCGTGTTGACAATCAGCCTTACGGAAACTTTTTAGCCGAAGTAAAAAAGAATATTTTTACAAAACACCCATACCGTTGGGCCACTATTGGTTCGATGAGCCATTTAGACGCCGCTACACTAGAAGAATTTCAGGCTTTCAACAAGAAATTTTACGTTCCTAATAATGCAGTACTAGTTGTTGCTGGTGATTTCAAAAACGAACAAGCCAAGGGATGGATTCAAAAATATTTTGGCCCTATCAAAAAAGGCGCTGCTATTCAAAGAGAGGTATTTGTTGAAGAGCCAATTACTCAAACAATAAAAGCAAGATTTGAAGATACTAACATCCAAATTCCTGCTATTGTAGCCGCATACCGAACGCCATCTATGAAAACCAGAGATGCAAGAGTGCTAGACCTGATTTCATCTATTTTAAGCGACGGAAAAAGCTCAAGATTATACAAGAAAATAGTTGACGACAAGAAAATGGCCTTGCAAATTGGTGCTTTTAGCAACAGCCAAGAAGATTATGGTAGCTATATCATTTACGGTTTGCCACAAGCTCCAAACACAGCAGAGAATATTCTTGCCGAAATTGATGCTGAAATTGTAAACCTACAAACAGAATTGATTTCTGAAAAAGACTTACAAAAACTACAAAACAAATTTGAAAACCAATACGTGAATAGCAACTCTACCATTGACGGTATTGCGGACAACTTGGCTACTTATCATTTGTTATACGGCGATGTAAACTTAATCAATACTGAAATTGAAATCTACCATTCAATCACTCGTGAAGAAATTAGAAACGTTGCTAAGAAATATTTAAATCCAAACCAAAGATTAGTTTTGGATTATGTTCCATCTAAAGACAAAGCTCAAAACTAAGATATATCATTATGAAAAAATCAATATTAATTTTATCCAGCTTGTTCTTAACAATAATTATGCAAGGACAAATCATCCCCCAGCCAAAACCAGGAGCAGCTCCAACAATAAAAATTGGAAAACCGGTTACTTTTGAATTAAAAAACGGGTTAAAAGTTATGGTCGTTGAAAACCATAAATTACCAAGAGTATCATTCAGCCTTACCTTAGATAATGACCCATATACTGAAGGTAACAAAAAAGGAGTTGCTGACATGACCAGCGCTTTAATGGGAAGCGGAACAACTAAAACTTCCAAAACAGCCTTCAATGAAGAAATAGATTTCTTAGGCGCTAACATCTATTTTAGTTCTAATGGCGCTTCAGCAAGTGCTTTATCTAAATATTCTGGGAGAGTTTTAGAATTAATGGCCGATGGCGCATTAAACCCAAACTTCACTCAAGAGGAATTTGACAAAGAGAAAGCAAAATTTATTGAAGGCTTGAAGGCAAATGAAAAAAGTGTTGCAGCAGTTGCAGCTAGAACTGTAGACGTTTTAACTTTTGGAAAAAATCATCCATCTGGTGAATATGTAAGCGAAGCTACGTTGAAAAACGTGACTCTTGCCGATGTAAAAACAAACTACAATACGTATTTTGTTCCAAGTAACGCCTACCTAATCATTGTTGGTGATGTAAAATTCAAAGAAACAAAAAAAATGGTAGAGAAATTTTTTGGATCTTGGAAAAGAGCAATTGCTCCATCTATATCATACAGTGATCCAAAAGACGTTCAATATACACAAATTAACTTCGTTGACATGCCAAATGCAGTTCAGTCAGAAGTTGCTGTTATAAATATTTCGAACCTTAAAATGACTGACCCGGATTATTTTGCTGTTTTAATTGCAAACCAAATTCTGGGTGGCGATTTTAATAGTTATATCAACATGAATTTAAGAGAAGCTCATGGATGGACGTATGGCGCAAGATCCTCTATAAGTGGAGATAAACGCATTTCTTCCTTCAAGGCGACTACGCAAGTTCGTAATGCGGTAACTGACAGTACGGTTGTTGAAATTTTCAAAGAATTCAAAAAAATCAGGGCCGAAAAGGTGACTGATGAGATGTTAGCCAATGTAAAAGCAGGTTATATTGGACGTTTTGTAATGCAAATTGAAAAACCACAAACGGTAGCTGGATACGCCTTGAGAATTCAAACCCAAAGCTTGCCAGCAGATTTTTATGAAAATTACATCAAAAATATCAGCGCTGTAACCGCCCAAGATGTTTTAAGAGTTGCTAATAAATATTTCTTAGCCGATAACAGCAGGGTTGTAATTGTAGGAAAAGCAGCCGACGTAGTTCCAGGTTTAGAAAAATTGAAAATCCCAGTTTTGTACTTTGATAAATACGGAAATCCGACAGACAAACCAGAATTAAAAAAACCAGTTCCAGCGGGAGTTACGGCTAAAAGTGTTATCGATAATTACATCAAAGCTATTGGTGGCGAAAAAGCAGTTTCGGCTGTAAAAACAATTGTAATGAATGGAACAACAACCATTCCGCAAGCACCTTCTCCATTAAGTTTTACTGTAAAAATTGATGCCAAAGGAAAACTGATGGTTGAACTAGCTATGGGAACGATGAGCTTGATGAAACAAGTTTTGAATGAAAAAGGTGGATATGTTATGCAACAAGGACAACGCCAGAATATCGAAGGAACCATGCTTGCTGACATGAAAGCATCTGCAACACCATTTGAAGAATTGTCTCTTTCTAAAAATCAAGGAGTAACATTAGAAAGCATTGAGTTTATCAATGGCAAAGAGGCATACGCTGTTAAAAACGGAAAAACTACTAGGTATTATGATGTAACTTCTGGTTTGAAATTAGCCGATTCTAAAGTTATGGAACAAGGTGGCAAAAGCATCACACAAATTACTAATTACGGAGATTACAAAGAAGTAAAAGGAGTTAAAGTTCCTTTTAATATCATTCAAAATGTAGGATTTGAATTAGACATAAAAATGTCTGCTGTAAAAATAAACGAAGGCCTTTCAGACGCTGATTTTCAATAATCATATACTCATTTAATAACCAAAGGCTGTCTATTTAAGGCAGCCTTTGGTGTTTTATAGCACTAACAAGTTATTTCTTAGCCGATAAATACACCCCAATTAAAACAATAAAAGCACCAATAAACTGAACTGACGTCAGCATTTCATTGTCTAGCAATCCCCAACAAAAAGCAACCACAGGAATCAAATACGTTACAGAAGTAGCAAAAACTGGCGAAGAAATTTGGATGAGCTTAAAAAACAAAATGTTTGCAATTCCAGTTCCTACAACACCCAGAATCAGGATAAACAAAACCGATTCCTGCACTTCAACGTCATGCACCACTTCAAAGAAATCAGAGAAAAATAAGATTGTAAATGCTGGAATAAACAACACCATGAAATTACCAGTTGTAATACTCAACGGATTCAAATCATGCAGGTATTTCTTGATTAAATTTACATTGACTGCATAACAAATAGATGCTATTAAAACTAAAACAGCATAATAATAATTTTGTTCCGGATGATGTATAGCACCATTCAAAATCAACAAAGCGCTTCCTATTAAACCAATTAAAATACCAAAAACCTGATTTCTTTTAAATTGCAATCCAAAAACCAAAGCGCCTAAAATCAATGTATTCAAAGGCGTCAGAGAGTTCAAAATAGAACTCACAGAACTATCAATTTCTGTTTGAGCAATCGCAAATAAGTAAGCAGGAATAAAGGTTCCAAATAGAGAAGTTAAGGCAATGTATTTCCACTTAATCACTGGGATTTTGGATACACTTTTAAACCCTATCAACAATAAAAAAACAGCTGCAAAAACAATTCGTAACGACCCCAATTGCAAAGCGGTTAAACCAAGCAGCCCTTTTTTTATTAATATAAATGAACTTCCCCAAACCAAGGCAAGAACCATCAGATAAACCCATTTTAACTGCTTCGACTCCATAAAATAATTTTGCCTCAAAATTGTAATTATTTTATGAATTAGTCCTCCTTTTTTTGATTAATTTTACAATATATTAAATTGTATTTAATCTTTAAAATTATAACATAATGAATTTAAAAAAATCAATACTTATTTTAGCGCTTGCGAGTATTATATTTGTAGGATGTAAAGAGAAATCTAACGAAACAGATGTAAAGGAAACTGCAGAAACCACAGAAGCTACAGCTCCAAAAGTTAAAAAAGAAATTGCAGCTGCCAATCTTCAAACAGCTAGTTTTGCAATCGATGGAATGACTTGTGCTATGGGTTGTGCCAAAACTATAGAGGAAGACTTAGCTGGACTGGACGGTGTACAAGAAGCAAAGGTAGATTTTGACACGAAATTAGCCACTGTGACTTTTGACAAAACAGTTCAAACTCCAGAAAAATTGACGACGGTTGTTGAAGCTGCTGCGGATGGCAAAACATACAAAGTTTCAAATATGAAGCCCTAATTTAGCTATTCAAATTGTACAAAAAAAGCATTCGTTATTGACGAATGCTTTTTTTATGCGCTATTATTTCCATTTCAGAGTTTCCATCAGTCGCTGCATGTCGTTTTTAATATAACTCGCCGCTGGCATAATAGAATCATAATTGGGTTTTGCATAGAAATAAACGGAACCCGTTACAAAATGCTTGGTGCTATCCGTAGCGTAAAACTGGGAGTTTGTAGCTGCATTCCCTTCTACTTGATAAAACATTCCGTACACTTTTTTGTCTGGATTTAAAAACGGCTGTTCTAATATATCATCCGCTTTTATGACGTGTTCAAAAGTTAATTTTTGCGCATCACGCAATAGTTTATTGATATCTCCGGACACAGGTTTGTACGAGAGGTAAATTGTCGCTTTCATTTTAGGATAGGTAATTGTGAAACCACAATCTGTCTCTTTTTTGATAATGGCGTCAGTATTCATTTCGAAAGCATAAGGACATTCATTTTCAAAATTTACATATTTAGCTTCTGGATAATCCAGCCGCAAATAGCTGGATGGCTTTGGCAAAACATCATCTTTACAACTAAAACTCAACAATGACGTGATTACTATTGCCGAAAAAGCGATTGTTTTTTTAACCATTTCTACTCTAAATTTGTTTAATCTTATCATTTCAAAAAAAACTATTCTGCAATAATTCCATCAATTCACAAGGATTCGAGGGAGAATTATTCAATCGTTACTTTTATTTGTTTAATCCGTTTTTTATCAACAACTTCAATCGTAAACACGCAATTTTCAAATATAATTTTTTGATCTTTTTTGGGGAAATTACCCAAAATTTCTAAAATAAATCCGCCTAGTGTTTCTGCTTCTCCTTTTTGGATTTCAAACAACTCCTCATCAACATCAATAATTCTATAAAAATCCTTAAGGTTTATTTTTCCTTCAAAAAGGTAATTTCTATCGTCTATTTGAGTAAAATTATTATTCTCATCGTCAAATTCATCACTGATATCACCTACAATTTCCTCAATTACATCTTCAAGAGAAACCAGCCCTGAGGTTCCACCATATTCGTCAACTACAATGGCAAGATGGCTTTTCTTACTCTGAAAATCTTTTAGTAAATTATCTAGTTTTTTATTTTCAGGAACAAAGAAAGGCTGACGCAACAACGATTTCCAATCAAACTCATTGCTATTAATATAAGGCAGCAAATCTTTGACAAACAAAACGCCTTCGATATGGTCAATATTATCTCGATAAACTGGAATTCTGGAATGTCCTTTTTCTATAATTTTGGGACAAATTTCAGAAAAAGACTCTTCTATTTCTAAAGCAAAAATATCAATTCGGGGACTCATCACTTGCCTGGTCTCCGTATTTCCAAAGCTTACAATTCCTTCTAAAATTTTTTGCTCTTCGGTTGACGTTTCTTCGGAATCCGTCAATTCTAAAGCTTGAGATAATTGATCAACAGAGAAATTTGTTTTTTGTTTCCCTAATTTGTTGTGCAAATAAATCGTAGCGGCTCGCATAGGCAAACTTATCGGCGAGAGTATTTTATCCAGAAAAGCAATTAAATAAGCGATCAATTTAGCAAATTTTACCTTGTTTCTGTTGGCATACACTTTAGGCAAAACTTCGCCAAATAGCAATATCAAAAATGTTACTACTACTACTTCCAGAATAAATCTTAAAAGAGTTGAAGTGATCACCGCAAAAATACTTTTTCCAATAAATGAAAATAATATTACGATGGCAATGTTAATGAAGTTATTTGCCACCAAAAGTGTAGCTAAGAGTTTTTTTGGTTTTTCTAAAAGTTCTGAAATTACTTTACCTTTAGAATTGTTCTCTTCTATGGCTTCCTCGATATCTTTTTGCGACAACGAAAACAGGGCTACTTCAGCACCTGAAATTAAAGCAGAACAAAAAAGCAAAACGACTAATCCGCTTATACCAATTGCTAGAGTAGAATCGATAGTGTACGAAAAAAATAAACTGGGCTCTGGGTCCAAACTACTTAAGATTAATTAAACAATTAAAATGGCAAGTCATTAATAGGCAAGACATTATTTTCTGCTGCAAAATTAGTGTTTTTTGCAATATCAGTTGCAGAAAATTGTTTGTTACTTTCACTCTCTTTCTTGGTTGTAAGAAAAGTAAATTCGGTTACCTGAATTTCAGTGGTATGCTTAGTGCTTCCATCTTCAGCTTGCCATTGACGCGATTTTATGCGTCCTTCAATATATATTTTATCTCCTTTAGAAAGATATTTTTCACAAAGCTCAGCTGCTTTATTACGCAATACCAAGTTGTGCCACTCGGTAGAAGTGATTTTTTCATTAGTGGTTTTGTTGATATATACTTCGTTTGTGGCTAGCTGAAATCTCCCAATGCAATTGCCTCCCTCAAAATAATGCATTTTGAT